>NZ_JBRCAD010000028.1:0-12166 GCF_053493415.1 Trichothermofontia sp.
ACACCTGGGCGGATGTACTCAATCGTGCCAACTTGGGCTTTGAAGTGATGCACGAGCGCAATGCCCACAACTTCCCGCTGGATTTGGCCAGTGGTGAGTCGGCTCCTGTCGCCCTCGTTGCTCCCAGCATCAATGCCTAGTTGAAGGCTTGTTGAAAGCCCCAATGGCTGACGCTAGTGGAGACTAGCGATTACAATCAAGAGCGCTTCCTTCGGGAGGCGCTTTTTCGCCGATTAGGAGGTTGGATCTGAACACTCCGATAACGCATCGTCCGTTTACCTGGGGTTGGCGTGATCTCACCTACCTGTCTGTTTGTCTCGGCTTTTGGTTGATTTTAGCGTTTCTGTCAAGACATCCCCAGCTTGCGTTTCAGTATGATTTCGATGAGGGGTTGACCCTCATTAAAGGGGTATTGTTGAAGCATGGCTACCAACCTTTTCAAGACTTTTGGAGCGATCAACCCCTAGGCTATCCTCGTCTGTACTCACTGTGGTTACAGGTCGGCGAAACCTCCATCCTATGGGCCAGAAGTCTAACGATGGTGTTTACGGGGTTGCTGTTGGTGAGCTTATATACGCTGTTACGACGCTATTTGCCGCCCTTACCCAGCAGTCTCGCGATCGTGGCCCTCGTCAACACCAAGCACTTTGTCAACCTCAGTGTTTCGGCCATGATTGGCCTACCCGCCTTGGCTCTGGGGATGGTGGCCTTGGCCCTCGTTCCCCACGATCGCAGCACGTCTCCAGCAGAGAATCACCCCAAAACAATCATCTGGCGGGATCTGGCGGCGGTCGTGTGTCTAATCCTGGCGATGCAGATTAAGCTGATGGCCGTTTTACTGTTGCCCGGTTGGTTTTGGTTGCAGGCCTATTCCTATCGGCGATCGCCGTGGCCCAGTCAGATCAAGTATTTGCTACTCCAAATCAGCTTTTTAAGCGTAGGCGTGGTCGGCTTGATGTTGAGTCAATACCTAGGTTGGGAGGAATTGTTCCAAACCCATATTGAAGCATCTGTAGATAATGTCAGTGGGAGTGGCTGGGAAAAGGTTGCCAATTACCTCAATAAGCGCTTTGCCAGTGATTATTTATTTTTTATCATTTCCTGTTTAGGGATTAGCAATATTATTTTTTTTAAGAAAAATGTCTTTATTCTTATTTTCCCAGCTTTACTCCTATTAACGATCCTATTTTTCTATTATTACCACGAGCCACTCTGGTTTCATCACTATCCCCTATTTGCGATTCCCCTGATCTATCTCTTCGGGTTTGGGGCAGATTTATTGTTAGGTCTGGCAGCCCATCCCAACTTTAAAACCTCTCGGATCTGGCAACTATTTTGGCTTGTGCTGCTCGTAGTTCCCTTTGCTCAGCAGGCTAGCCTCGCCTGGGAAGAGGCGGCACAATGGCAGGCAAAGCGAGTTCAGCAAGAATTTGTAGAAGAACGGGCGCTGGTCAACACGATCGTGACCCAGCAAGCAGACACTCACTACCTTGCGGCTGATCTTCCTATTTTTAATTTCCATGCGGGGATTCTGCCGATTCCTGATCTGGCGGTTATCTCCGACAAACGCTGGGATTCTGGCCAAATTGATCAAGATCAAATTCTTCAAGGCTGGCAGCAATACCAGCCGGAACAAATTCTCCTGGGACGCTATAAGAAGAATTTGTTAGTGCATCCTGAGATCATTGATTTTTTACAGCAACACTATTTTTTACGCTATGGCAGTGACAGCTATCAACTCTACTGGCCCCAATCCTGGCAAGAGCATGGCCGAGCATAAGCGCTGACTTCTCAATTTGACTAATCCCTGCGATAGCGATCGCTAGAGTGGGGTAAGCGTCTCGCTTACCAAGGGCGTTTGCCCTGCCGAACTGAACAGCAGGCAGCCAAAGTATTTCCCGCGCTTGCTTGCCCCGCTCTATGGATCGCCGCTGTCAGCACCGGACGGGGGATGAGATCCTCCTTCTGCCTATTAACCTCCAGCTATCGGACCACTGCGGCTGACCGACACCAGCAGCGAGACGGCTGGTTACAATCGGTACACAATACCCTCCTGATTTGCCAATCTGATATCTTCTATATTTGCAAGCTATATTTGCGGGCAAGAACTATTTGCGGGCAAGAACTGATGGCGATGGGGGGTATAGTCCCCAGACCCACTCGCGATGGGTAGGTGGATGTATTCACCAAAACAGAGAGATGAGGACAAGGGATGCTATCCTAGAGACGGTGTTACCATCACCTTGAGTTTTTAAGACGTTAGATTTTGTATTGTCTTGAGTTTTGGGTGTGAGGATCGAAGATCATGTTCAGTAATTTAAAAGCTTCGCTTTTGGCAACGCCCGGTTTTCTGGGTGCTGCGCTCTTGTTATCCACCGCTGCGATCGCCAGTGAAGTTCCTGGCAGCGCATCTATGGCTTCGGTATCGCTGGATCAGATCAGCGAATACAGCAACGGCAACGATAGTTTTGTCCGCGCCAGTAGCTCAACCGCAGCCCTGGATCAAGTTACCTCGGTGACCCAGCTTTCGGATGTGCAACCCACGGATTGGGCCTTCCAAGCGCTGCAATCCCTGGTCGAGAAATATGGTTGTATCGTGGGGTATCCCGACGGGACCTTCCGAGGTCAACGGGCGATGACCCGCTTTGAGTTTGCAGCAGGGCTGAATGCCTGCTTGGATCGGATTAACGAGTTGATTGCAGCCGCCACGGCTGATCTAGCGACGAAGGAAGATCTAGCTACACTGCAACGGCTCCAGGAAGAATTCGCAGCAGAATTGGCCACGATTCGCGGTCGGGTGGAAAACCTCGAAGGTCGAGTCGCTCAACTGGAAGCCACCCAGTTCTCCACCACTACCAAGCTGAGCGGGGAAGCGATTTTCTCCCTCGGTGCTGCCTGGGGTGGGGATACGGCGGTCCCATCAGGTGCGCCCGACTCCAGCATTGATATTAACGATAATCTGACCTTCTCCAACCGAATTCGTCTCGCCTTCGATACGAGCTTCACGGGTAAGGATCGCCTGCGGACCCGTTTGCAAGCAGGTAATATCCCGAACTATCAACCGGCAACTGGGACGGACATGGCACGGCTGGGCTATGACCTCAGCAACAATAACAATATCGTCCTGGATTACTTGTGGTATCGTTTCCCGATCGGGGAAAAGATCACCGCTCACGTCGCGACTTCTGGGGTTGATGTTGACGACTTCTTCAACGTGCTGAACCCGCTGGAAAGTTCAAGTACCGGTGCCTTGTCGCGCTTTGGTCGTCGGAATCCCCTCTCCCACCGGACGGATGGGGGAGCAGGCTTAGCCTTCAACTATCAGATCAGCGATAGTGTTCGTTTTTCGGCAGCCTACCTGACGGATGAGGCAGGCGATCCAGCAGACAAGAAGGGTCTCTTCAACGGCAACTACTACCTGGGAACCCAATTGCTCTTTGGCTTTGGTAAGAACTTCAACCTGTCGTTGAACTACGCCAACTCCTATGCCCCTGGCTCCGATGTTAACCTGACCAACAGCACCGGTAGCGCCTTTGGTCGGCGTCCCTTTGGCGAAGTTGCCACGGAGAGTAATATCTACGGTGTGGGCGCGCAAGCCCGCATTAGCCCCCAATTTATCCTCTCTGGCTGGTGGGGGCTGACGGATGCACGGGCACAAACCGACGGTCCCCTTGCAGACAAGGGCGACGACGCCACCCTACAAACCTGGGCGGTGACGTTGGCGTTCCCCGACCTGGGTAAGAAGGGCAATATGGGCGGTCTGATTTTCGGGATGCCACCGAAGCTGACCAGCAATGATATCAGTGGTCGTCGGGATGATGACACCTCGCTGCACATTGAGGCCCTGTACCGCTTGGCGCTGAACGACAATATTTCGCTAACGCCGGGGGTGTATGTGATCACCAACCCTGAGCATAACAGCGACAACGATACCATCTGGGTGGGCACGCTGCGCACCACCTTCCGGTTCTAGGGCTTGCAAGGGTGGTGGTTCTAGCTTAAGGCTGGAGAGAAGCCGCCCTCTGCATACCTCACACTAAACACGAGCAATGACCGCCTGATCAGGGCGGTTTTTTTTATGGCGATTTTTAAGCAAACCCATGCACTCATCCGTCATTTGCTGCGTGGGCGCGATCGCGGTCTTGTGCTTGTGGCGTGAAGATACCAGGAACGGACCCAGATTCACATAGAATTTATTGAAAATTATTATTATTAGATCTTACTATCTATATGCTTCTTCATAAGGGTCTGCTGCCTCTGGAAATTTTCAAATGACGGTATAGATCTTTTTCAGAGTATGTTATATGCTTAATTACGCGTTCGGGTTTCCAATCTGCTGTAAACTTATTGAGAATCTTTATATAGAAGTATGGAGGCTTAAAAGCTAGGAACTGGGTCAAGCAATACCTGTCTTGGGGTCCAATGTTGGACTCGACGCGTCTTAAATCTTGGTGGATGAGGATTGACATCATGCGTAATCATCGGAACGCAGCTTTGTGGGCCATGCCCGGTTTACTGGGGGCAACCCTGGGGTTGCCAACGGCAGCGATCGCCAGTGACGTAGGAATACTTTCACCCTCGGTTTCACTGGAGCAGATCAGTGAGTACAGCAATGGCAACGACGGCTTTGTTCGGGCCAGTCGCTCAACCGCAGCCCTCGATCAGGTGACATCGGTGACCCAACTCTCTGATGTGCAACCAACGGATTGGGCCTTCCAAGCCTTGCAATCCCTGGTCGAGAAGTATGGCTGTATTGTGGGGTATCCCGATGGGACCTTCCGGGGGCAGCGGGCGATGACCCGTTATGAGTTTGCGGCGGGTTTAAATGCCTGCTTAGATCGGATCAATGAACTGATTGCTGCTGCCACGGCGGATTTGGCCACGAAGGAAGATCTGGCCACGCTACAACGGCTTCAGGAAGAGTTTGCTGCGGAGCTAGCGACGATTCGCGGGCGGGTCGAAAATCTGGAGGGGCGAGTGGCCCAACTGGAGGCGACGCAATTTTCGACAACGACGAAATTACAGGGGGAAGCCCTGTTTTGGCTGGGATCAGCCTTTGGGGGGGATAAGGCGGTGCCATCAGGTCAGCCGAGTTCTAACGTGGATATTGATGACAACCTGACCTTTGCCAACCGGTTTCGGTTAGTGCTGACCAGTAGCTTTACGGGCAGGGATCAGTTGCGGACGCGGCTCCAGGCGGGCAACATTGATAACCTGAGTGCGGCCACGGGAACCGATATGGCTCGGCCCAGTTATGACCTGAATAACGGCAATGACCTGCAGTTGAATCAACTCTGGTACACCTTCCCGATCGGGGACAAAGCGACGGTCCGCCTTGCGACTTCGGGGTTGGGCGTTGATGACGTACTGGAGTCGCTCCATGCACCCTTGAGTAGTGACAGCCGGGGGGCTGTGTCGCGCTTTGGTCGCTATAATCCCCTCACGTTTCGGACCGATGGCGGGGCGGGTGCAGGGTTCAAGTACAAGTTTAGCGATCGCGCCCGTCTGTCTTTGGTCTACCTAACGGATGAGGCCGGCAGTCCTGAGGATAAGAAGGGGCTGTTCAATGGCAACTACTACGCCGGGGCACAGATTGTCTTTGGCCTAGGTGACAGCGTTGATGTTGGTTTGACCTATGCCAATTCCTACGCACCGGGTTCTGATGTCAGTCTCACCAACAACACCGGCAGCCTCTATGGTAACCGTCCGTTTGGCGATGTGGCCACCCAAAGCAACATTTATGGCGTGAGTGCCCAAGCCCGCATCAGCCCCAAATTTACCCTATCGGGATGGTGGGGGCTAACCGATGCCCGGGCGGAGACCTCTGGACCGGTGGCCCGGAGTGGGGATAATGCCACGCTGCAAACCTGGGCTGTGAGTTTGGCCTTCCCCGATCTGGGGAAACGGGGTAATCTCGGCGGGCTGATCTTTGGGATGCCGCCGAAGTTGACCAGTAACGATGTCAGTGGGCAGCGCGATGAGGACACGGCATTGCATATCGAAGCCCTGTATCGGATGGCGATCAATGACAATATTGCCATTACGCCGGGGTTCTATGTGGTCACAAATCCAGAACACAACAGCAAGAATGACACGGTTTGGGTGGGTACGCTACGCACAACCTTTACCTTCTAAGCTTGCAAGTCCAGTCTCCTGGCGATCGTAGCTAGGAACTGGGCTTTGCATGTCCTCACACTAAACACGAGCAATGACCGCCTGATCAGGGCGGTTTTTTTTATGCTGCCAATTTTATCGTGAATAAAGCGACCGACTGCCCACGGGTAGGCTACGATCGCAACACGCGCCTCCTCCTTACCTGCCCATGTTGGTTGAATTTTTGATCTGGCCCAGTCTTTGGGTTCACTTGACGTTGGCCAACCAGACCCCCCGTGCTGCCCTTCCCCTAGCTTGGCTCGATACCAACCTGCCGATCGCCCAACGCGATCCCAGCGTTCGCGCCGCGTCTCTCCAGGAGAATCATGAACTCACCTCGATCGCGCCCCCGGCAATCAAGCGAGAATTTGCAGCGGCTAACGATTTTTCCGAAGGGCTAGCCCTGGTTAAGGTCAATCAGCACTATGGCTATATCAACCGACAAGGGCAAGTTGTGTTGACGATTCCCTTTGAACGGGCGGGTCCCTTTACGGAGGGGTTGGCCCTGGTGCAGCAGGGCGATCGCTTTGGCTATATCAATCGCCAGGGAAACGTCGCCATTGAACCCCAATTTCACAAGGCGGCCCATTTTTCCGAAGGCTTAGCGGCGGTCCAGCGCGATCGCGGTGCCCGCTTTGGCTATATCAATCGCCAGGGACGCTGGGTGATTGCCCCCCAATTTATCTGGGCCGATCACTTTGCCGAGGGGGTTGGGGCGGTGAAGGATGAGCGCGATCGCTATGGGTTTCAGGACGCAGCAGGAAATTGGGTGATCCAACCACAGTTTCAATCGGTGGGGCACTTTTCGGAGGGGTTGGCCACCGTCCAAGTCGTTGGTGTTGCGTCTCCGCAGGCGAATCCTCAATGGGGCTACCTCGATCGTCGTGGCGAGATGGTCATCCTGCCCCAATATGATGGGGCTTTCCCTTTTGCCGAAGGATTGGCGCGGGTCAGACAGGGCGATCGCTGGGGCTATATCGATCGCACCGGCAAGGTGGTGATTCCCTTCCAGTTTGGCTTTGCCACGGAGTTCGCGGAGGGGTTGGCCCTGGTGCAAGTCGATCGCCACTGGGGCTACATCGATCGCACGGGCCAGATCGCGATCGCGGCTCAGTTTGACTGGGGGGATGCCTTTGTGGATGGTAAGGCGTTGGTGAAGGTGGGGCGAAAGTATGGCTACATTGGGCGATCGGGCAACTGGGTGATTCGTCCCCAATTTGATGGGGCGGGTCCCTTCTCGGAGGGATTAGCGCGGGTGCAGGTGGGCGATGTCTGGACCTATATTGATGACACGGGTAAGCCAATCTAACGCTCTAGGCGTTTTCCCCAGGGGGATTCAATAAGTTTGATTGCGAGGAGTATTGCATAATATTAAGCAACGTCCCTTGCAAACCTTCAAAGATACCTATGGATCTGCCAATCCCTGATTCACTGAAATTTGGGTTAAATTTTGTCCATCCCCTGATGATGTGGCTCCTGTTAGGGCTGTCCCTCTATGCCATGTACCTCGGTATTCAGATTCGCCGCCTGCGGTCTGCCGAAGGAGAAGCCAAAACCGCCCTCGCCAAACAACGCTTTAACGAGAAGCATCACTTTGTGGGTTCCTTCATCCTCGTCGTGATGGTGCTGGGCACGATCGGCGGGATGGCTGTAACCTATCTCAACAACGGCAAACTGTTTGTTGGCCCCCATCTGCTGGTGGGCCTGAGTATGACCGGCTTAGTCGCTACAACCGCTGCCCTGACCCCGTGGTTGCAAAAGAAACAGGGTTGGGCACGTAATGTCCACATTCTACTTAACGTTGTGCTAGTCGGTCTGTTTGGCTGGCAAGCCGTGACAGGGATGCAAATTGTGCAACGTATTCTTAGCCAGTAGGCAGGAGTCATACGTTTATATACTGGACTACATACTGAGCTATATACTGGGCTACTTTAGAACCCTGATACTCCGTAGATCACAACTCTAAAGTGGGATAGCCGTCTGAGTCTATCGAGGACTCGGCTTTCTGGCAGGATGCCTATTCTACTGATTCCTTTTCGATCTACTAGTGCTAGAATGCAGGCGCTCATGTCATCAGTGGTGAGGTTTGAAACAGGCCATCTCTGCTTGTGATACCTCCTCTAAGGTTGCCCGGTTTTTCATGGGCAAAATTTGCCAATTAGCTACAGCCGTTCTCTCTCTAATGAAGTACTGTCAAGCCTTGTAGACAAGGAGCTTAAGCCCCTTGTCTGTACCTCACCAAGTATGGAAGTGCTGTAACTATCAACACTTAATTAATATTTTGATGATTTTATATGCTGAACAGCAGTCGGCGCATTTTAATGTCTTTTAGCAGTTATGCGATCGCAGGGATATCAAAGCTCAATCTATTCTTCCAAACCGCCAACCAAGCTGCACGATCGCAACCCAGTCTCAGGCCTTCTCTGGAACACAGCCTCTACTTTCGGGAAACCAACATCTGGCTAGCCCTGCTCTGCGTAGGAGTTTTTCTAGCCGCGTATTCGTCCCCAATTTTGACCATGCCCAATGACTCAACGGGGACCTTGCTAACAGCCCAAGCTATCCTGCAACATGGCACTATTAAGCTAGATGCCTATCGCGTCTTGGGGAGTATTCCCTATGGCCTAGACTATCAATTTATTGAGAAAGGCTCCCATCTATACTATTACTTTCCCCTAGGCAGTTCTCTGTATGTCATTCCCTTTGTTTATTTGGCGAATTGGTTGAGGCTGGATATGAATGACCTCGCCAGCCAAAATGAAGTTGAAAATTTACTGGCTGCCCTCACAGTTACCCTGGCTTTTCTCTTAATTTATAATCTTTGTCGGCAATTTACACAGCAATTATCTAGTCTATTTTTAACTGGAATATTTGTTTTTGGTAGTTCGATCGCGAGTACGTTAACAACCTCACTTTGGAGCATTAATCTGGCACCAATCTTTATTCTCTTATCCTTATTATTGCTTATCTACGATTACTCTAAGATCATGCGGCTCAATTCGATTCTTCTCGGCTGGGCACTGTTTTCAGCCTATTTGTGTCGTCCCAGTACAGCCGTTTTTATTCTCATCGTTTTTGCCTACCTTTTGATCAGGCGTCGGCAGGAGTTTACTAAGGTACTGTTAGTCTTCCTGGCCTTTCTGTTAGGATTTATCCTTTTTTCGACTTTTGAGTATGGGCAAGTTTTACCTGACTACTATTTACCCAGTCGCCTCAAGGGGGGCAACTTTTGGGTCGCTGTCTATGGTCATCTATTTAGCCCTTCACGCGGGTTGATCGTATATAGTCCTTTTCTCATCTTGACCTGTATTGGCGTGGGCTTTTTCTTCCAGAGAATAGCAAGACAGCCGCTCTTTTGGTTCGCCACCTTCTGGTTTGTAGGCCATCTAACTCTGGTAGCTCGGTTTCCCCACTGGTGGGGTGGGCATGGGTATGGTGCGCGGCTATTTACAGAAGCCTTCCCCGCCACTATCATCCTCAGCTTGCTGGTCTGGCAACAGATTTTTCGACGTCATCAATACACATCTGGATTAACACTGCTGTCCAAATCTTCAATTGTGGGTCTGGTAACGCTCTTTGCTAGTGCTGCTGTTTTTATCAATACCTTGCAGGGACTTTATAACTTCTATCCACGTCTGTGGAATGATATGCCGAATGTCGATCGCTACCCTAATTATTTATTCGATTGGCAATATCCCCAATTTTTAGCCAGTTCTGAATCTATCAAAGCTCGTAATAATGATCACTGGGTTCGAGAAGCCAAACCCTATTCATTTGGCAGTAATTTTCTAGAAGAAGAAACAAGTATCTTGTTTTTGCACTGGTTTCCTCTGGAGAAAGACCCGGATAAAAATAAATTTCGCTGGTCAGAGGGAAACGTCGGTAGTTTATCTTTCCGCATTAATCCTGCCAGTCTTCAGGCAGCGCAGCAATACGAGATTCAGCTAGCCGCATCCGTGTTTTTTGCCCCCCAAACGATTACGGTTAAGTTGAACGATCGTGTCCTGGGTACCTTGGACGCTTCGGAGTCGGAGGTCAGAACCTTAACTTTACCCGTAGCGCGATCGTGGCTAGAAGCCCAGGCGACTAATGTTATCGAACTCTCGGTGCCCACTGCGTTCAGCCCTGCGGGTGTGCTGCCCGGTAACCGCGACCTGCGACTGCTGGGGATTCGCCTGGAAGACATGCGCCTAATCGCTAGCCACTGATCAGAGCTTCCACAAATTCATAACTGGAGAAGGGCCGCAAATCCGTGATGCCTTCACCCGCGCCAATAAAGTAAATGGGTAGGCCCAATTGTTGCACGATTGCGAGGGCGACCCCCCCTTTCGCCGTGCTATCCAGCTTAGTTAAAATCACGCCACTTAAATCAGCGGCCTCCGAAAACACTTCGGCTTGGCGTAGCCCATTTTGCCCCAGGGTTGCATCCAGGACCAGTAGGGATTCGATCGTCGCTTCACTGGACTGTTTATCAATCACCCGCCGGATCTTATTCAATTCATCCATCAGGTTTTTCTTATTCTGCAAACGACCAGCGGTATCGACCAGTAATAGCTCCGTGCCTCGCGATTTGGCAGCCGTAATGGCATCATAGACCACAGCGGCAGGGTCCGTATTTTTGCCGGGATTCGCGATCACTTCAACGTCACTACGTTGTCCCCAAACCTTTACCTGTTCAACGGCGGCAGCTCGGAAGGTATCGGCGGCAGCAATCAGACAGCTATAGTCCGACTTACGAGCTAGATGGGCCAGTTTGCCGATCGTGGTGGTTTTACCCGCTCCATTCACGCCGGTAATCAGCCAGATATTCAGGCGATCTTTGTCGGGAATTAAAATCGGCTTGCCCTTGTCTTCCAATGGGCGATCAAGCATTCCCCGCAAAATCGATTTGAGATAGGCGATCGCCTGCTCTGGCGGTAGAGCTTCTTCCCGCAACTTAGCTTGCAACGCCTCAATAATATAGTCTGTCGCTGCCATGCCCACATCGGCTTGGAGAAGCAACGCCTCAATCTCCAGGACAGCAGCCTGATTCAGGGGACCCTGCCCGACAATCGCCTTGAGTTGGTTCACCAAACCACGTCGGGTTTTGTCAAGTCCCTGCCGGAGGCGTTTGAGCCAAGTAATTTCCTCAACCGAAATCTCCTCCGGTCGCCGTCCTTGGGCCGCGAGGACTTCAGCAGACCAGATGAAGTTCTCATCAAAGGCGAGACCTGGAATCGTTGCTTCCGGTTCGGGGGCAGGGGAAACGGGTTCCGGTTCCGGTTCCGGTTCTGCGATCGCGCCTGCCTTCAACCGCTCCAAGCGTTCCTGGCGTTCGGCCTCAGCCTTGGCCCAGAAGGGCAGCGGTGTTGCTGCCGTGGCGGGAGCTTCCGACGCTGTTTCTAAGTCAGGTGGGGTGACTACTAGCCCAAGCCCAGCTTCCGAGGTGGGTGGGTGGGCAAGCTCAGGTTCAGCCGCTGGTACCCCCTCTGGGCGAGGGGCGGGCGGGGAGGCGGCGATCGGCTCTGGTTCAGCAATCGGTGCAATGGGTTCGCCAACGGGCACGGCTTCCGCAGGGGCGATCGCCGCTGGCAAGGTTTCCGCCACACTCCCTTCCGCGCGGGAAGCCGCTGTAGCTTCAGGCACAACTTCGGGCGTAACTTCGGCAGTCGGTTCTAATTCTGCAACGGCCCCCTCTAATTCTGCGGCTGGCCCGGGCGCAATCGGCGTGGGTACACCTGCCGTCGGGGAAACGACTGGCATCGTCGCTGGAGCAGGTTCCGGCTCGGCTATCGCCCCTGCTGCTGGGGGAGCTGCGATCGTTGGGGTGGGTGCCGTCGAGACTGCAGGGGGAGCGGTGGCGGAGGTTGGGGCTGGTGATTCGGCGATCGCCACCTCGGTGGCGGTTGCCGTTGGGGTTGCCGCAGGGGGTGCCGATCCTTCACTGGCAGGCGGGACAGCCGTCTCGACCTGCTGGCGTTGGATATTTTGATAGGCCGCTTTTGCCCAAGCCAAGTAGTCATCGGGGGTGGCG
>NZ_JBRCAD010000029.1:0-8792 GCF_053493415.1 Trichothermofontia sp.
CTGGGGTGGGGCTGGGGGCTGGGTTGCTGTGCGCACCGGGACCGTGACCGCAGGGCGCTGCTGGGCTAAGGCGCTACCGCCCTGGCCAATGAGGGCCAGTGTTGTCAGTGCCGTTACGGGGTGGAGGCACCCTTGAAGCCAACCGCAAATTCCTCGTGTTGTTTTCATGACGACTTTGATCGCTCGGTAGATTAGGTTGGATACGGTAGAGCACCTATTCGCCAGCACAAGCCGTCACGTTAGCCGTAGCTACGTGGAGATAAACCCTAGGGATGGACACGTCCAATCCCTAAAAATAGGAGAATACTTTCCTAGTGAGGCGGCTTATGGCTGCGCGCCGTACCAAATCCCCTTTGCCAGTACCCTTCATCAGGCATGCGGGATCATCAGTACGGTTTTGTAGAAGTTGTGACTCATGAGAAAGTTCCAAGGACGCGGCTAATTTTCGCCTATGAGCGTGGGTGATGGCTGGCGATCGTTGATGCCAGCAGCCAAGCCACAATGGGGAATGTGCTAGAATTGCCTGCCATGATGCTTCCTGCCCCGATCGCATCCCCCGCCTCTGCCCAAAGCTTGGCATCGGTATCCTTGGGGATTCCCTTAAGTGTTGCGCCGATGATGGAGCGCACCGATCGCCATTTCCGGTACTTCCTACGCCAACTCACCCGCCGGACCCTGTTGTATACCGAAATGGTGACCAGTCAGGCGATTTTGCACGGCGATCGCGATCGCTTATTAGGCTTTAGCCCAGAGGAAAAACCCCTCGTCTTGCAAGTGGGGGGCGATCGGCCCCAGGACCTCGCTGCCTGTGCTCGGATTGCCGCAGACTTGGGGTATGACGAAGTTAACTTAAATGTGGGCTGCCCCAGCAGTCGGGTACAGTCGGGGCATTTTGGGGCTTGTTTGATGCTTCAGCCAGAGCGTGTTGCTGACTGTGTGGCGGCCATGCGGGCCGCTGTGTCAATCCCGGTGACGGTCAAGCATCGGATTGGGGTAGACGATCGGGATCGCTACGAAGACCTTGCCCAGTTCGTCACGATCGTCGCCGCCGCTGGTTGCGATCGGTTTACAGTTCATGCCCGTAAAGCCTGGTTGCAAGGCTTAAGCCCTAAGGAGAATCGGGAAGTCCCCCCCCTACGCTATGGCGACGTTTACCGATTAAAGCAAGATTTTCCTCACCTGCGCATTGAAATCAATGGCGGTATTCATACCCTAACTGAAGCCCAGGCCCAGCTTCAGTGGGTTGATGCGGTCATGATCGGTCGCGCCGCCTATGACCAGCCCTACCAATTCGCCGCTGCCGATCGGGATATTTTTGGGGATACGACGGCGATCCCACCGACCCATCATGCCGTTGTTGAGGCCATGCTGCCCTATACGGATGCCTGGATCACCCGTGGCCTAAAACTCAGCGCCATTACCCGCCATTTGCTGCAACTCTTTGCGGGGCAACCGGGGAGCCGTGCCTGGAAACGCTATCTGACCGAATATTCCCATTTACCAGGGGCCGGAAGTGAGGTATTGCGTCTAGCCCTCGCCCAAGTCCCGCCCTGCCCGTGATCGGGATTCAGTCGGGCTATAATATTTTTGTAAATAAATGTAAACAAACCTTAATCATGCCCCTACTCAGTTTGGAAACGATTGCTACACAACTAGAGAGCCAGGACTCACGCGATCGGATGTTAGCCTTGGTTTCCCTGCGGGATGTGCCAGCCGAGGCGGCTGTTCCCTTGATTAAAAAGGTGCTAGCGGACGAAAGTGTCCAAATTCGGGCAATGGCTGTTTTTGCCCTGGGCATCAAGCCGACGGCAGAGTCCCTACCCCTGCTGGTACAACTGCTCGAAGCGGATACTGACTATGGTGTGCGGGCGGCGGCGGCAGGAGCGTTGGGTTACCTGGGGGATCGTCAGGCATTTGAGGCACTCGTTCATGCGTTTTACGAGGATACGGAATGGTTGGTACGCTTTAGCGCCGCTGTGGCCCTAGGCAATCTCCAGGACCCCCGTGCCCAAACCGTGTTGGTGGAAGCCCTCGACAGTAGTGATGTGGTTATTCAGCAGGCGGCGATCGCGGCGATCGGTGAAATCCGGGCGGTTGATGCGGTTGATGCCATCCTCCGGTTTGCCCAATCCGAGGACTGGCTCACCCGTCAGCGCCTAGCCGAGAGTTTGGGGAATCTGCCCAGCCCCAAAAGTTTGGCGGCCTTACGGTATTTAGCCAAAGACAGCCATCCCCAAGTCATGGCAGCCGCTAACTTCTCGCTAGAACGTTTAGGGGGGTAGGGGAACCCATCCCAGGGGTCTAGAGATAGTTTGTGAATGAATTCGGCCATTTTCTCGGCTTGATTGGGTTCCCTAGCCCGGACACAGAAATTCTGCGCACCGTAGAGCCAACGGTAGGCGTGTTGACGATCACCCTTCGTAATAGCAACAGTGGCTAAGCCGAGTTTGGCGATGGCCTGTTCACTGCGGAGGGGTCTCTCTTTCCCAGAGAATGGTTTCGACTTGGCCCAGCACGACGTGATAACGATCAGTGCCGGGGATGGGTTGCCAATGGAATGAATTGGGGCTGGGCTTCCAGGACATTGGTCTGAAAAGCGGCTTTTCCATAGAGAAAGTCAAGGAATGCCACTGGCCCGCTTGGACCAGTCGATCGCAGGCAAGCAGTACGGGGGTAGCTGCTTCGAGGGCAGTGAGGGCGGTCTTGAAGTTGAGGTGAGGCTCAGTCACGGATGGCGGGGATGATCAGGATAAATGTTGGGGGGATCGGTTCTGAAATTCTTAAACTAGATGCTAAAACCTTCTGCTACGATAATATTCCCATCCGCATCACGAACGGTCATCCAATAGCATTGATAGGAATCACATTGATGGGGTAGATCACTTTCTGTGCGCTGTCCTCTAGACCAAGCATTATCTCCTATTGAGAAAAAAATAGGATAGCTGCGATCTGGACGAAGGTTTGTCTCCGGGATGAAAATGCGAATGCGTGTTCCATCTCGAAACTGATATGTATGTAAATAACCATTTGTACCGCTCAATTGGGCTTGAACTGCTGTAATCTAGCATTCATCTCCCGTGATTTTATCGGCGTTAGACGAATTTAAGTTCGTTGGCCATTTAACGCAATCAGAACGCCAAGGGCTAGCAGCTACATCGATAGAAAGCATTACTGGTATCGCTAACAAAATCAAGGGGACAACCAATTTCTCTGAAAAAAGACGCATACTCATACTAATAGTTAGGGAAACCTCGAAAAATATAAATTGTGCGCTCATAACCAACTTCATCTCATTGGCTAGAGCAGTTGAACTGCCCCTATTTCATATTAATCGGGGAGTTCTTAGGAAAATCGAATATCATTGACAGTCTAGCAGGTTTGAAAAACCTGCCTCTAAAAATGGGTCCCCTTGACACGCTCCTAACAAAAACAGTATCTACCCTATTAGACCGATCGGCTTCAGCACAAACTTAGAACGTATACACTAAACCGACTAGCACAATGCATAAAATTCCCGTCACTGTCATCACTGGCTTCCTCGGAGCTGGAAAAACAACCCTCGTGCGTCACCTCCTGCAACACCCTGACGGTCGCCGAATTGCCGTCCTGGTGAACGAGTTTGGGGAGGTGGGTATTGATGGCGAACTATTGCGGGCCTGTCGTATCTGTGATGATGCCGATACCGATCGCACGCCTCTGGCCACGCCCTCAGCCACGCCCCAAATCGTGGAACTCACTAATGGTTGTCTCTGCTGCACGGTGCAAGAAGAATTCCTGCCCACGATGCAGGAACTCCTGCAACAGCGCGATCGCATCGACTGCATTGTGATTGAAACTTCTGGGTTGGCTTTGCCAAAACCCCTGGTGCAAGCCTTTCGCTGGCCAGAAATTCGGACCGGGGCGACGGTGGATGGGGTGATTGCG
The DNA here is from genome assembly GCF_053493415.1 of Trichothermofontia sp. Lineage (NCBI taxonomy): Bacteria > Bacillati > Cyanobacteriota > Cyanophyceae > Leptolyngbyales > Trichocoleusaceae > Trichothermofontia > Trichothermofontia sp. The sequence continues at coordinate 3,925 of NZ_JBRCAD010000029.1, forward strand.
GTGGTTGATGGGGAGGCTCTGGCCGCAGGGCACTTGGTCGGGGATCTGGCGGAACTGGAAAGCCAACGACAGGCTGATCCCAATCTGGAACATGAAACGCCGATTGAAGAACTGTTTGAAGATCAACTCAACTGTGCCGATTTGGTGCTGTTGACAAAGACCGATCGCCTGGAACCCGCTACCCTCACCCAAGTGCAAACCTGGCTGGCCAGCCAAGTTCCGGCGGGGGTGCGGATTATTCCCTGCCACCAGGGGCAAATTGAGTCGGCGGTCCTGTTGGGCTTTAATGCAGCGGTTGAAGATAATCTTGACCAGCGCCCCAGCCACCACGACACCGAGGAAGACCATGATCACGATGATCAGATCAATGCCGTCTATCTCCAACGCGATCGTGCCTTTGAACCCAAATGCCTGGTCGAATACCTCAGCCAGTTAGCCCAGCAGATGGAAATTTATCGGATTAAGGGTTTTGTTGCCGTGCCCAATAAACCCATGCGACTGGTCTTGCAAGGGGTTGGTCCCCGTTTTGATTATTTCTACGATCGCCCGTGGCAGAATGGGGAAGCTCGCCAAACTCGCCTTGTATTCATTGGCCGTGCGCTAGAGCAGGCCCAACTCGAACAGGGCTTAGATGCTCTCGACGCTAAGCCAGCGGTGGCCCCAAGCGATCGTCCCCTGATGCCCACTGCCGCTACTGCCCGTATCTAGTACAGTAAACATAAAGTTTCGCAACGTTGGTAGTAACGACTTGAGTCGTTGCCGGCTAAAGCCAGCACTACGAACGTTGCAGAACTTACTGTTCGAGCTACTAGTGCAGCATCTCATTATAAGTTTGTAGGAGGGTTTGGAGTTCTAGGCGTTGATCATCTTTACGCAAGATTCGAGTCCAGGGAATTAGGAAAGCGATCGCTAATGGCCAAATTATTGAGGATTACCCAGATGATAAATATGGACAAGTTGCTTGATTTATTGACCCCCTGCAACTTTTCCCTAAATGATTTAATCTGCGCTTGCTTCTGAAGTCGAATTAAGGTTTTTAGACCCAGAGTAACTACTGCTTCCTGGTTTGCTAAGCCCGTGACTGCAAGTGCCTCCTACATTAATTTATCATCGATCACAAGGGGTGTCTTCATTTTTTTGATTGGCACAGATAAGGAGCCAATTGGAACACGGCTTGTTGCATTTTTTGATTTAGAATTGCAGACAGAATATCCTTTGGCAACGAATCTACCAGCAGCGGAAGAAAATGCCATTTTCAATAATGCTACGACATTTGCAGGTGGCTTCAAAAATTAGTCTTTTATCAAGAGACTTAGTAGAGCACGCAGTCAACCTAGGATAGCTGCTTGAGTCGATCGCAGACGCCTTCGGGGCAGACCGGAGCCTACTCCATCATTATTGTTTTCCACTTCTACATTGGGGATGCTATACATTCGCGCAGCGTCCCCAATGTAGAGCCTACGGAGACTATTGTTGCAGCTTGCCGCATGGGGTCAGCTTACTAATGGTTCAGCATCCAAGGGCGACCGCAGGCTTGACTTTGGAAGCGGGCGGGTTTAGGCTCGCGTTCGGTCTTGCTGACGATCGCAGGTTCTCCACCTGTTGATCGCCGGGGTAATGCTGATGATAGGCTCACTGCTGGGGCCGAAAAGATGCGCCGCCCCTCACGATCGCAGGTGGGACAAAAGGCGGGCTGACTCGATTCGGCTAGCGATCGCCAACTGTCAAATACCCCACAGGTTTCACATCGAAACTCATACAACGGCATGGCAATTACCTCTTATTTTGGCAGAATATCCATGTCAAAGATTTCAGTTGGAATTGCCAAGGTACAGCAGGCGTTAGGAATATCCACAATGCCACTCACCCGGCCCTCAACCGGCGCACAACTGAGAAGTAAATACGCCTGCTCTCCAGTGAAACCAAATTTCTTGAGATACTCGATCGCATTCAAACAGGCACGACGATAGGCAATATGCACATCCATGTAGTATTGCTTGCCCGTATATTCGTCTACGGAAATCCCTTCAAACACCAGGTATTCCGAATAGCGAGGTTCCACCGGACCGGGCTTAAAAATGGGATTGACTAGCCCATATTTCTCAACACCGCCCTTGATGATATCCACATGCAAATCAATGTAGCCCGACATCTCGATCGCGCCACAGAAGGAAATTTCACCATCTCCCTGGGAAAAGTGGATATCCCCCATCGACAACTTTGCCCCTTCCACATAAACCGGGAAGTAAATTCGGGTACCCTTAGAGAGGTTTTTAATATCACAATTCCCCCCATGTTCCCGTGGAGGAACAGTACGGGCGGCTTCGGCGGCTACACGGGCATAGTCCGATGGCGGCAGGGTACCCAAAATTGCATTTTGGGGGTTGGGTAGCGCGGCATAAACCGGCAAATCCCCCGCCATCCCCGTGCCGTAGGTGCGCAGTTCAGGGGCACTGTTGACCAGTTCCCGTTCTCGTTTATTCCACGTTGCCAAGAGTTCATGGGAGGGGGCACAACCAATCAAACCTGGGTGAATAATGCCCGCAAATTTGACATTGGGAATATGACGGGAAGACGTATAAATGCCTTGGAAATCCCAAATAGCCTTCGCTGCCTTGGGGAAATGATCGGTCAGAAACCCACCGCCATTTTCTTTCGCAAAAATGCCCGTAAACCCCCATTCGTCCCCTTGTAGAGCACCGATATCGAGCAAATCTACCACCAGAATATCGCCCGGTTCTGCCCCATTCACCCAGATCGGACCACTCAAGACATGCACAACCGTCAGATCAACCGTTTCGATGTCGTCGGGGTTGTCATTATTCTTAATCTGACCATCGGTCCAATCTTTACATTCAATGCGAAAGACGTCACCAGGGTTGACTGATACAACGGCGGGAATATCAGGATGCCAGCGATTATGTCCCGGCAATTCCTGTTGATCCATCGGTTTGGTGAGATCTACCTTGAAGAGGGTTTTCGGCATGAGGCGTACTCCGCATTCTGGCCTTGACTCTAGTGGCTTCTTATCCCGTTAATCTGTAGCCGTTGCTACTGAGTGAAGCCAACGCTTTGCTCAAGTGTCGCGACCAGTATCCCGTCCGTTGAGGAGTTTGTGCATGAACCGATCGCGGCCTGCGCTAAATGCTCTCTATCTAAACTTTAACAGTCTCGATCGAGGTTGAGGGTGCTGCATCGTGGGAGCCGATCGCGACTAAGTTTCGCCCGTATCAGTCTGGTATCACTATCACTAACTTTGGCATCTTCAAGATCGGCATGTCTGAGGTCTGCACCACGGCGATCGAGATTCTGACAGTCGCGACCATGAAATAGTTTTGGTTGTGCAATTAACCCACGATCTACGGTTTCACTTAAGGCGGTTAGGCGTTTCTAGTAAACAGGTGAAGCCTGCTTGAGTGAAATGCCGGTCTGAGGTAAAAGCAGTCGTTATATTTTGCTGTTCCATTAGCACAAAGCTGGTGCAATCTGTCAACCCCCAGTCTTTGTCAAGTCTTTGTGAGTAAAGCTGCCAGCCTGAGTTCAGTAAATCTTGGCTTGCTGAAATAACGGTTACTACTCCCATCTGTCTAAGCTGATTTAGAAAGCGGATGGTTTTGCCTCGCAAGTTGGGAGCACTTAAAGCATCAGCAACTTCTAATAAGATAAATTCGGAGGTTATTAACCCCTTGTTTTCTACATAAAGTTGCTCAAGAATTGTGCTAGCCTGTTGATGCAAAGCATCATCTTGATTCAGCAAGGCAATCCAGGCTACGGTATCCACAAAGACTTTTTCATTCATCTGATGTCTGCTTGGGTTTACCGTAGAGATAATGATCGTGCTGGTGGGCCAAGTCGGTAATGCCTGTTTCTAGTTGACACTCTGCAATAAGACGATTGAAGGCTTCCCAATCCTGCTTCTCGCTGACGGGAGGAGGGCTTTCCTCATCAAGGAAGATAACCAAGACCTGACCTTCTCGCTGGGGAACGGGTTCAGAGAACTGAATTTGACCGTCACGATAGGTTCCTTTTATGGTTAGCATTTTGGGCTTTTCTCCTTGAAAGATTTGGGGCTAGGGGTTAGTAAGTAACTGGGCGAAGTAGTCTTGGAGGAGTTTGTGCATGAACCGATCGCGGCCTGCGCTGAATGCTCTCTATCTAAACTTTAACAGTCTCGATCGGGGTTTAGGGTGCTGCATCGCGGGAGCCGATCGCGGCCAAGTTTCGCTCGCATCAGTCCGGTATCACTATCATTGACTTTGGCATCTTCAAGATTGGCATGTCTGAGGTCTGCACCACGGCGATCGGGATTCTGACAGTCGCAACCATAAAATAGTTTCGGTATACTCGGCAATTACCTGGTGGGGAACAGACTGCAATATATATAACCTGAGATTATGTCACCATAATACATATCTAAAAGTCTAATTATTGACGTTTTCCAAATTAGTAGATAGGCTATTAGGAGACACATAGACAAGCATTTATTATCTATGTTCTAATTCAGAGATTCGGTCTGCAAGGCCGGACTTTCGCGTTTTTGGAGAACTTGTGCTTTATCTGGCCTACTTAGACGGGTTTGGGCATATTGGTCCCTATGTCCTTCTGACAATTCTTGAAAGCACATTGTCCATTTTCAGAAAATTCCTCTATATCGCGCTATTAATGTGATTAACGGCTATTCTTAAATCGATATTTACTCACCTCTAGAGGTTATTAATTATGAAAACCAAGAAATTTGACTGTATTGAGGTGAAGCGTTTAGCTAGCCGACAGATCTATGAGGAAATTAAGGATATGACTCTCCAAGAGGAAATAGCTTATTGGCAGGGAGTAAGGAACACGGCGCTCAAGTTGATAGAGAAAGAAAC
>NZ_JBRCAD010000030.1:0-10924 GCF_053493415.1 Trichothermofontia sp.
CCATCCCTCCTGGATCGCTTTGGTACCCCGATCGTGGGTTCGATCCAAACACTGCCAGAACTCCCCAAAACCGAGCAAGGGAACCTCGATCGCGATCGTCTAGCCTCTGGTCGGGAAGCCGGGGCTGAGCGGGTGCCGCCCCGCACGGCCATAGAACGCCGCCTAGTCGCCATTTGGCAGAGTATCCTGGGTACCACCAGCCTGGGCGTGACCGATAATTTCTTTGAGTTGGGGGGGAACTCCCTGATCGCCATTCAGTTGTTTGGCTTAATTGAGCAGGAATTTGGGTTAGCCCTGCCCCTGGCAACCCTCTTTGACGCCCCTACTATTGCCCAACTCGCCCACCTCCTGACCCCTGACCTTGGGACAACCGATGCCGATCCGCAGGAAGCCGTTGTCCTAATTCGGCCCGGTGGGAAGAAGGAACCGGTATTTTTGATCCATGATGCCGATGGCGAAACCATTTTGTATCTCAATCTCGCCCGTCGCCTGGACCCTGATCGCCCGGTCTATGGCATTCGTCCCTACGGCACCGCCGAGTTTCCCATCCTGCACACCCGCATTGCTGAGATGGTGAGCTACTACGTTGCCAAAATCCGCAGCCTCCAGCCGCACGGTCCCTATATTGTGGGGGGACTCTGTGCTGGGGGGGCGATCGCCTTTGAGGTGGCCTGTCACCTGCAATCCCTAGGGGAATCTGTCCCCCTGGTAGCCCTGATTGATGCGGGAGATTTCCAGGCTCCCAGTCGCACCGGACGCGTGGCCAGTCAGCGCCTCCAGCGGTTTACCCAGGCGTTCCAAACGCCCCCCGCTCATCCCACCCCAACCAACGGGAAAACCGAGGGATCACCGCCGTCTTCCCTAGCGGCCAAACTCACCCGTTTGGGCACGATCGCCCCCATCCTGGGTCGCAAAGTCAAGAACCTGATCACCTATGAAGCCACCCGGACCTGGGATACCCTGCAAAATACCCTGAAAATTTGGCTCTACCGCTATTACCGCGATCGCCAACTGCCGCCCCCGGCTTCCCTAGGCGGAATTTCCGTCCGGACGATGTACCGCTTTGCCGCCAAGCAACACCGGGCCGCCCGCTATCAAGGCAAACTACTCTTGTTCCGGGCCACCGAAACCCTCTGGACCGATCATCCCCACATCGACGATACCCCCATGTCAGCCTTCACCCGTGATCCCCTCCTGGGCTGGGGGGCGCGATCGACCGCCGGCGTAGAAGTCTGTGATGTTCCAGGCGGCCACTCCAGCATGTTACAAGAACCCCATGTACAGGTCATTGCCGAGAAAATGCAAACCTGGCTAGACACCCTCAAGCAACCCTAACCAGGTGTCCCTTCCGATTCTTTGTGCCTTCCTGTCCTTTGTGGGGAAGTACTCGGTGAAGTATTCGGTGAATTACCCAGTTGGGGGCTAATCCGCGATCGCAAACTGCACCCAAAAGCGGGTCCCCTGCTCATTGCTTGCCACACCGATCTCCCCTCCTAGATAATCCACCAACTTCTTCACCAAAGCTAACCCTAAACCCGTCCCACCATGCTTCCAGGGGTCCTGGTGAGGAATCCGATAGAACTTCTCGAAAATGCGATCGTACTCCGTTGCCGGGATAGCAGTCCCCGTATTGTGGACCGTGATTTGCAATAAGCGGGTTGGCTGATCACCTTGGGACCGATCAGAGTAGCCGTGCTGCAATGGGGATGGCTCACTGCCAGGTGCCTGGCCGAGGGCATTCGGGATCACCTGGGCTGCCACGGTAATCCTGCTTCCAGGGGGGCTGTATTTACACGCATTAACCACCAATTCCGTCATAATCCGGTTGATGCTGGCGGCATCCGTGGCCAGCGTCGGTAAATCGGGGGGCAGGTGGAGGATCACCGTTTGTTGCTGGGATTGGGCCAGCGCCAGGGTCGGCTGGAGAATCATCGGCAACCATTGGGGCAACGCGAGCGGGATGATTTGCTGGGGGTAGGTGCCAGCCTCCAGAGTTTGCAGACTGAGTAAATCATCCACTAGGCGCAGTTCCCGCTGACAGGCTTCCTTTAAAACCTTGAGGTAGCGAACCAGTTTACTATCGGGCGGGATGGGGGTTGTTAGGCCCAGCATCTGGCTGATGAGGGGCGGGATCATGTCTGCCGCCAGACTGATCGTCGCTAGAGGCGTGCGCAATTCATGGGAAACCGTACTGAGGAAATTATCCTTGAGTTGGTTGAGGCGCTGGAGTTCTGCCACTTGTTGCTGGGCAGCTTCGTAGAGCCGAGCCTGCCGTAGGGCGATCGCGCACTGATTCGCCACTTGTTCTAGCAGGCGCAGTTCCTCCTCCCTAAAACTATCACTAGCAGGACGGAGCAGCCACAGAATACCGGCAATTCCAGTGTGCTCAACCCGATCGTCAAAGATCGGACAGGCGAGGACAGCCAGTCGCCAATCTTCAGGTTCCCAATTTGCTGTCCTCAAATTTTCTGATGCGGGTGAGAGCAGGCAAAAGGCAAACCCTTCCCCCCGTTGGAGTTGGGTCCTGAGCTGGGGTAGCGCCACCATCTGCTGGGCGAGGGGCTGGTGGTGGGGATAGCGTTCTGGTTTCGCGCACAGGTGCGTGATGGGGCGATCGTCTGCATAGAGGGTGGCATGGCAGCATTCAACCGCTAGAACTTGGGCGAGTTCGGCCAGCGCTGTTTGCATCACCTGTTGGGAGTCCAGGGAATCCCGAACCTTATCCGAAATGCGTTTGAGGGTTGCTTCAAAGTTGAGCGATTGTTGGAGAGCTTGGGTGCGTGCCCGGACTTGCACTTCCAGGATGCGATTGCAGTGTAGAAGTTGCTCATTGAGGCGGGCCACTTCTTTTTGCTGCTGAAGGAGTTTGAGTTGATATTCAATGCGGATGAGCACCTCCTCGATCTGGAAGGGCTTGGTAATGTAATCCACGGCCCCGATCGCAAACCCTTGGGCCTTATCAGCCGTTTCACTCAGGGCGCTCAAAAAAATCACAGGAATTTGGGCCGTTTGCGTCTGGCACTTCAGGGCCGCACAGACTTGGTAACCATCCATATTGGGCATCCGGACATCCAATAGGATCAAATCGGGGGGGAGGGCACACGCCGAGGCCAAGGCAGACTCGCCACTCAGACTTTTGCGGACTTTATAGCCCTCTTGCTGAAGGATAGCAGCCAGCGTTCGGATATTATCCGGCTGATCATCCACAATTAAAATTGCTGATCATCCACAATTAAAATTTCAGCAACCGCATGAGACACCGCATGAGACATAGCTAACGAACCACAGTGAATAAGACTCAGTCGATCACAAATTGAATGTGGGATAGCCGTCTCGGCTGTCTCAGGGTCAAGCAGAATGCCTACCCCACAATTGTTTGTCGAGCGACTGAGACTGGCAGTGGGGAAGGTCGCAACCTCTCCTGAGTCAATTCTCCCAATCCCTGTAGATTCACTCCTTAAGTACGAAACGTACAAACGCGAAAAGCTCATCGGGAAGATGAGCGGTGTTGCTGGAGGCATTCCTCAGCCGCTTGCTTGATCTGCTCAAACTGATAGTCGTGGCCTAGGCGCTCCAGTCCTGCGGCCAGGGTGGCATCTGGCAGCCGTTGGGCTAGGACCGCGATCGCTTCCTCATCGCCATATAAGGCCGCTTGATAGAGATCGGTGAGCCAAGCAACCGGCATCATGGCCAGATCCTCGGCGACCAGCGCGGGCGGCGGGGTAACCTCACTGGGGAGCGATCTCCCGTAAATAGGCAGAGCCAATGCTGGGGGGGTATCCGTAAGGGGCAGGAGGGGCAAGATCAGTTGAAAGGTGGTGCCCTCTTCCAGGCGGCTGGTGACTTGAATGCTACCCCCCAAGACCCCCGCCAGCTTACGACTGATGCTTAATCCCAATCCCGTTCCCTGCATAGACCTTCTCCCTGCTTGCGCCTGTGTAAAGGCGTCAAAAATCGTCGGTAACTCGTCTGGTGGAATCCCAACCCCCGTATCCTTAATTGTAAAAGTAAGGGTATGCAGTTCCTTAAGTATATTCACGGGATCAGTAGAGGAATTGGCGGTTGTGGGTGCATCAGCCGCGATCGGCACACCCGTAGCAGCAGTCTCAATGCTTAATTGAACACTACCCTGGTGGGTGAATTTGATCGCATTACTGAGTAAGTTAATCAGAATTTGGTTAAGTTTTTGGGGATCAGTGGCGATCGTGGCCGGGACAGTTGGAGCCACTTCAAAACTAAGCTGTAGGCCCTTGGCCTGGGCTTGGGGCATGAAGCTTTGGTGCAACGTGGTCAGTAAACCACTCAGATCACAGGCGTTTAAGGTTACCTGGACCCGATCGGCTTCAATCTTACTGAGGTCGAGGATATCGTTAATCAGATTTAAGAGGTGTTCCCCATTGCGGTGAATGATCTGGATCTGTTCTCGCTGCTCTGGCGGCAGGTGAGGATCACGGACCATGAGTTGGGTAAAGCCGAGAATGGCATTCAGGGGGGTGCGCAATTCGTGGCTCATGTTGGCGAGGAAGATCGTCTTGGCATGGTTAGCGGCTTCGGCAGCTTCCTTGGCCTCTTGCAACGCCTGTTCCGCCTGCTTGATCTCGGTAATATCAGTGGTAATCCCATCGACGCGGATCGGTTGGCCATACGCATCATGGATCAGCCAGCATCGTTGCGAGATCCAGCGAACTTCGCCACTGGGACGAATGATACGCTGTTCTGCGGTAAATCCACCTTCGTGCAGCAGTTTGGGTAAGCAGTCAAGAACCTGGGGGCGATCGTCGGGATAGATCACATCGAACCAGAGGTTGGAATTGGTCTCGAACTCAATGGCGGAACGCTGGTAAATCGTTTCAGCACCGGGGCTGACATAAAGGGTCACAAAGTCGGGATAGGTAGTGGACCAGATGGCGCTGTCGATCGAGTTGAGGATACTATCTAAGCGGTCCTTGGACAGTTGGATTTGGGCTTGGGCTGCCTTGAAGTCAGTGATATCGGTGGTGATCCCATCAATGCGTAGGGGTTGGTGGTTGGTGTCCTGGACAACCCAGCCGCGATCGAGGACCCAACGAATTTCGCCGCTGGGCCGCACAATGCGCTTTTCAACACTGAAGGAGCCTTCTGTCATGAGTTGGGGCAGCATCGCCAGACATTGGGCTTGATCGTCGGGATGGATCACTGCTAACCACAGGTTCGGATCGGTTTGAAAGTCAATGACCGGACGTTGATAGATTTTCTCGGTCCCAGGGCTGGCATAGAGGGTGGTGAGGTCAGGGTAGGAAGTGGACCAGATGGCGCTGTCGATCAAGTTGAGAATACTATCGAGGCGTTCTTGGTAGTGCCGCAGTTGGTCTTGGGTGGCTTTGCGCTCAGTAATGTCATACACCGAGGCCAGCCAGGCTGTGATCTCGCCTTGGGGATTGTAGAGAGGGGCATCTAGGACCAAGACATCAAACCGTTCGCCATTGCGTCGCCTGAAGCGGAGTTCCAAGCCCTGGGAAGGACGCTGACCAGCCAAACAATCCTGTAAGGCCTGGGTGATGGTGTCAATTTCTTCCGGAGGCCAGTAGACAAAGGGCGGCCTGGCTCCGAGCAGTTCGGCTTCGCTCCAGCCGACCATGCGACAAAAGGCCGGATTGACGTAGCTTTGCCGTCCTTCTAAATCCACCATCGCAATCCCTTCCACAATGGTGGCCTCGATCGCCCGCCGAAAATCAACCTCGGCCTGGAGTTGGGCTTCCGTTTGTTTACGCTGGGTAATGTCTCTGGCCGCCGCATAGATCAGGCCCCCGACGGGGACCGATCGCCATTCAATCCACCGGTAGGAACCATCCCGGCAACGGTAGCGGTTGACAAAGTTAGACACCTCCTGCTGGACCGCCAGACTCGTTAATAGCGTGAGTGTACTGTCCAGATCATCCGGATGCACGTAGTCCAGGAACCTAGCCCCTTCAAGTTCAGACAAATCATAACCGAGGGTGCGTTGCCACTGGGGATTGAGGCGCAGGAAACGACCATCGGGGCTGGCAATACACAGTAAATCCAGGGCAACTGAAAAGAAGCGATCGAGTTCTTCCGTTTTGGCCTGTAAAGCCAATTCAGTTTGTTTACTGTCGGTAATATCCAGTACCACCCCATACCAGGCTACCTCGCCGTTTTCGCGCTGCCGGGGTTGTGAATTAGCCCGCAGCCATTTGATCTGATGATCGGGACCGAAAATCCGCCACTCATACTGAAATGGCGATAGGGTTGCCTCGCTCCGTTGCACAGCGGCTTCATAAGCAGGCTGATCGTCGGGGTGGTGCCGATCGAGGACCGAACTGGCATCGGCCAGCGCCTGCTCAACGGGGATGCCATGTATGGTCTCAATGGCGCGGCTGATGTGTTCAAAATAAAACGAACCGTCAATGCGTTTAACCAAGACATAAATGATGCCAGGAGAGACTTCGGAAATTGTCTGGAGGCGAGCTTGGCTTTCCTGAAGCGCCAGTTCAACCTCCTTACGTTCAGTCACATCCAGGACGACACCATGCCAAGCCACATCGCCGTTGGTTCGCCGGAGGGGTTGGGAGGTGCCCCGTAACCATTTGAGCCGACCGGAGGGGGTTATCACTCGCCACTCATATTCAAAGGTTTCTAAGGTTTCCAAGCTGTGTTGAACCGCCGCTTCGTAGCCCGGTCGATCATCAGGATGGATGCAATCTAGTAAAACACTGGCATCCGCTAAAATCTGCTCAACCGGAATTTCTTGAATGGCTTCGATCGCCCGACTCATGTGTTCAAAGTACCAGGAACCATCCACCCGTCTCACGATGATATAAATGTTAGCGGGAGAAGCATCGGAAATGGCACGGAAACGGGTTTCACTTTCCTGGAGTGCTAGTTCGGTTTGTTTGCGCTCCGTAATATCCCGAATTAGGATTAACACGCGCGATCCCGGCATGGGGACACAGCGCACCTCTTCAAAGCAGATCTGTCCATTTCGTTCAACACTTTGCTCGTATAAATCGATTTCTCCGGTGTTCAGGGCTATTTGGATCGCGCTCTGCTTACGCGCAATCATGGCTGGGGTACCTACCTCAAAAATGCTCTGAGGCATAACTTGATCACCCCGATATAAATCAATTTCTGGCTTAGTCGTTACCTGTTCGAGGACGGTCCCATTGGCACTGACAACATACATTAAATCAGGCATGACGGATAAAATTGCCTGCTGCCGATCGCTAGTTTCCTGGAGGGCTAATTCCAGACGCTTGCGATCGGTGATATCAATCGACATACCAATAAGGCGTGTGGGCTGATCGGCATCATCCAGCAGCACCTTGGCACTCACCTGTAACCAGCGCCAGTGCGATCGCTCTGAGGGGGAGGCTGGTGTAAAAGTCGCGACCCGATGCTCAATCTGAAATTGACTGCGTTGGGCGATCGCGGTTGCATTGGCTTGGCGTACAGCGTCGCGATCGTCCGGATGAACAAACTCCAGTGCCGCTTCATACGCAAGGATTGGGGGATAGGTAGGGGGAATCGTACTGCTAAACGTAATCGCATTAGTCTTCAGATCTCGCTCCCAGGCGATCGCCTGGGAGGCGTCTAGGGCTAGACGCAACCGGGCCTCACTGGCTTGCAAGGCCGCTTGTACTTGCTTCAGTTCACTAATTTCCTTACTGATGCCGAGGACATAGGGTTGGCATTGAATCTGAATAATTTCACACGATACCAGGGAAACTTTGATCTCGCCCGCTTTAGTCCGCCAGTGGAGTTCTTGATTCAGCGCCGAACCAGTCGCCGCTAGCTGGGCCGCGATCGCGGCAGTTTCCTCGGGATCAACGATGATATTTAACTCCTCAGCCGTGCGATCGATGATTTCCTCCCGTTGATACCCCGTCAACCGAAGAAAACTGTCGTTAACGTCTACCCAACGACCATCTGCCAGACGGGTAATGGAAATCGGATCAGGACTATTCCGAAATATGGTTGTATATTGAGCTTCCGATTCTCGCAGGGCAATTTCAGCTTGTTCAAACGATTGCTCTATCTGATCGGCCATTTGCTCAAACGATCGGGCCATAACCGCTAGTTCCGTCACCCCAAGTTGAGTCGGAATTGGTGAGGTTAGATTTCCCTGGGCAAGTTGCACAGATGCTTGGCTTAGTCGCCGTAAGGGGCGATTTAACCATTCGGCGGTGACGATGCCGATCGCGATCGAGCCGACTAAGGCTAATCCACTCAATAGAAGTGTTTGGTGCGTATTCGCCTGGATCAGGGACATAAAGGTACTTTGGGGCACCACAGTAATAATCAGCCAATCCACATCACCGCTTTTTTGGTAAGGGGTAATATGGAGATAATAGCGTTCTCTAGACCAGGGTAAATTGGGCAGAGAGATACGATGAAGATCTGTATTCGATGCAGCATCAAATTTCAAATAAATTGAGTCCTGGATATTATCCAAATCACCTAATTTTTTGTTTATTACCCGCATGGTAGTTTGAAGGACGGAATCGGGAACTTCCTCGACAGTAAAACGCTTAAATTTAATATCTCCCACTCGCCTAGGACTGCTTAGCGTTTGGGGATCTTGAAAAGTCTTGAACAGGGGATAATTGGCTGAATTAGCGACCAATAGACCATTGCGCTCAACAATAAAGACCTGTCCATTTTTACTCACATTCAACGCTTCAAGGAAGTGATTAAGGGCTGCCAAGCTAACATGGATAGTAAACACCCCGGTCAGGGTGTTATTGTCATCCAGGACAGGTGCATAGGCATTGATCGCTAAGAGATTGGTCGTCCCGATTTGGAGAGGGGCTGTCCAACCGCTAGTGCGGGTCTTGGCTGCCGCTTGGTACCAAGGCATCTGGCGCACATCAATGTTCGTCAGGACTTCCAAATAACGCCCTAGGCGATCGTTGGCATCGAGGGTATAAAGATGCAATTTGCTAGGATCTTTTGCATCCGATATCCCTGCCTCTAGCCATCGCTCTGAGGGTTGGACCTTGGTTATCTGCGTCGCCATATCTGTGGCCGTGACGCGGTGAATTGTCCGAAAGTCCCCCTGGGGAGTCCCAAAGACAAAGCTGGTAATCTCTTGAAATTGGTGATGCTGCTGGATCAAATATTGATGTAATTGAGTTAAATTGGATGGGTTAACAACCCCAACCTTCACCGCTGCCAAACTAGCACGATTCAAATCTTCCGCAACTTTTAAGTATTTATCAATTGTTGTAACTACGCTTGTCCCTGTCTCCGCTAGCAATTGATCCGCAAGGCGATCGACTGTCCGTTGCCCACTGCGATATGACAGATAGCCAACAACACCCACAATAGCCACAGTTTGCAACACAAAGGGCACAATCAGCACCCAACGCAGGGGGATGTGCCAGTGGGACCGGGGCCAAAAGTGGCGCAAATACCGGGGGAAACGATACATATTAGGAAGAATGGGGCGGGCGGGATGAATCAGGACTACGATCGCGTAGCATTTCTTCTAGAGAATCGTAGTCGCGATCGACGTTAAACAGCCAGTATCGGTAGAGCAAAAAACACGGGTGGGGTAGGCATCCTGCCTGCCCCTGAGACAGCCGAGACGTCCGATCAAAAAACACGGGTGGGATAAGCATCCTGCCTACCCCTGAGACAGCCGAGACAGCGATCCCAGGTTCCAGGTGTGATCGACTGATCCTGCCTGTCCCTGAGACAGCCAAGACAGCTATCCCACGTTTCATGGGTGATTGACAGCGTATAGAAGACAACACTTTTGCGGTCACTGATCGTCTGTTTTCCTATTTTGACACAGGTCAGTTGGGGTCTTCGGGCGATTTTCCTGGGAGGCTGCTGCCCGATTCTTCAGAGTTGAGCAACACGATCACGATAATAGGTTTTGAATGGAGTCCAGTAGAACATCCGCCGCAACTGGTTTCACCAAATAGGCATCGGCCCCCTGCCGCAACCCCCAGTAGCGACTCGCGGGATCAGTATTTGCGGTGTATAGAAGAACATGAATCGCCTGGGTCTCTGGCTGAGCTTTGATCCGCCGACAGACCTCAAATCCGCTCATATTGGGCATGACAACATCCAGAATCACCAGATCAGGACGGGCCGATTGTATGTGGGCGATCGCGCTCAACCCATCTGGAGCCGTACTGACTTCATGCCCCTGTTGCCGCAGTAAGTCAGCCGTCATTTGGCGAAACAACCGACTATCATCAACTACTAAAATCTTAGCCATACCAGGATCTCCAAACTCGCTGCTTCCAGCCTAGAGGGTGTCATCGGTCTTGCCATGAGGCCCAGGTCCTGACTCTAAATAGGACCAAAGTCCCACCCAAAATAGGACGATCGTTGCTTGTTGATCCCAATCCCCAACGCTTACATTGGGATTATTCACCCTCACGGTTTTCCCTCACTATGTCCATCCGGGTTCTGATTGTGGATGACCAACTCCTGATCCGTCGGGCACTGAAACTCCTGTTGGCGGATGTTGCTGAAATCGCGATCGTTGGGGATGCGGAAAATGGCGAGGCGGCGATCGCGCAAGTCACGGCCCTGCAACCCGATGTGGTATTGATGGATATTCTCATGCCGATTTGTGATGGCGTTGAGGCAACCCGGAAAATTTGCCAGCAGTATCCCCACATCAAAGTACTCATCCTCAGCATTGACGATGATGATGACTATGTTGCCCAAGCCCTACGATATGGAGCCGTCGGTTACTTACAAAAAAATACACCTCCTGAAGATCTCACCCTTGCCATCCAATCCGTATCCCGTGGGTACACGTATTTAGGCAGAAGTGTTGAATCCAGATATAAAACTTTACACTTGAGGGTGCGAGAGTCATACAAGCGTTTCTGGAAGCAAATCGTAGCTCCAATGGACGAGCGAACAGCGACGGCTGAGTTCTAGTTGCAAATAGCGAAACTTGTCA
>NZ_JBRCAD010000031.1:0-13294 GCF_053493415.1 Trichothermofontia sp.
CCTGGGGGTAGGGACGATCGGGGGGATTGGGGCGGTCCTCTTTAATCACCTCATCTGGATTCCGATCACGGGGCCGATCCTGGGGTTCCTGGGGACAATGGGGGTGGTGATGGCCCAACGGCTGCGCTATACCACCACCCACGATCGGGCCACGGGGCTGCTTAATGCCGATGCCTTTATCCACCGGTTAGGGCGATCGCTAGCCCGCCCATCTCACCAGCCTGAATCGTTGCCTTGGGGGGTTTTAGTCCTAACGATCGCTCGCTTCGAGCGTCTCCAGGCTAGTTTGGAGGGGGACGGGGGCGACCGCCTATGCCGCCAGTTTGTAAACCGCCTGCGGACGGTGCTACCGCGAGCCTCGGTGATCGCTCGCCTAGGGGCAGCGGAATTCGCGGTCTACCTACCCGGCACCCAAGCCAACTTGACTGCCCTGGCCGAGCGTCTCCAGGCCAGCCTGACGGAACCGTTGGTGCTGCCCCAGAAATCCGTGATCCTCACAACCCCGATCGGGATTGCCCTGTCCCAAGCTGATTACCAGTACACGCCGGAGAATTTACTCCGCGATGCCCGCACGGCCATGTATCGCGCCCAATCCCTGGGCAAAACCTGCTACGAAGTGTTTGCCACCGGGATGCAACAGGCGGTTGTTGAGCAATTGACCCTGGAGAGCGAACTGCGCCAAGGGATTGCTGCCCAGGAATTTGTCCTATATTACCAGCCGATGATTGCCCTCAGCACCGGGACGATCGTTGGCTTTGAAGCCTTGATTCGTTGGCAACACCCCCGTAGGGGGGTTGTCCCTCCCCTTGCGTTTATTCCCCTGGCCGAAGAAACCGGATTAATTATTCCCCTCGGTGCATGGATTTGCCAAGCCGCCTGCCAGCAAGCGCACCAGTGGCAAACCCTATTCCCCGATCGCCCCCTGGTCCTCAGTATCAATCTCTCTAGTCGCCAGTTTGAGCAGCCAGATCTCACGGAACAACTCGCGGTCATTATCCATGAAACTGGGGTTGCGGGTTTTCCCCTCAAATTTGAAATTACCGAAAGTATGGTGATGGGGGATATTGAGACGGCGATCGATCGCATGTTGCGGTTGAAAGCCCTGGGTTGCCAGTTAGGACTAGATGATTTCGGTACCGGTTATTCCTCCCTCAGTTACCTCCGTCGCTTCCCGGTGGATACCCTCAAAATTGATAAATCCTTTGTCCAAAAAATGGGGCAAAGCCCTGAAGATGCGGCGATCGTGCGCATGATTATTGACCTGGGGCATACCTTGGGCATGGATGTGGTGGCAGAGGGGGTAGAAACCCAGGTCGATGCCGATCACCTGCGATCGCTAGGGTGTGATTTTGGGCAAGGCTACTTCTGGGCTAAACCCCTACCCGCTGCCCAGGCAACCGACCTATTGCAGGAACAATTTAAGGACTAATCGAATAGTTGAGCTTTTCATTTTATAATTTTCTTAGACTTGTCCTCAAGCAAGATGATCACCACAAGATTGGATAGTCAAAATACCTAAATTGACATTTAGGTCAATTTAATGGCTTTCAGGAAAGCTAAATTTTTCCGTAGAAATCCTGATTTCTTTACAAGATTTATTCAAGGGAGAAACTTAATAATGATCAATTGGCAACCGCCCACCGGGAATCCTCGTCATGCCGCCCCGTCCTGCACCCACCGCTGGTTAGCCCGATGCGTTGGGGTGGCGACAACCCTGGCACTTTGGAGTAGCAGTGCGCTTCCCGCTTGGTCACAGACCTTGAGTGAAAAAGTTCTCGCAATGGAACAGGGCTTGGAAAAGGAATTTGAGACCTATTTCGGTAAAGATTTGGCGGCGGTCAACCAACCCCCGGAGGCGATCGCCCAAACCCTGGCACAACTAGACCAGGCCACAGGGACCAAAGCCGCTGTCCTTTGGGTCATTCCCCGTGGCGATCACCTCCACTTAGTGCTGCTGACAGCGAAAGGAGAGCCGATCGTCCGTGACTTGTATGACGTGCCGGATACGACCCTACGGCGCATGGTGAACCGGTTTCACCTGGAGACCCACAGTTCCCCGAACCAGGGCAGCCTGACAGCGGCGCAACAACTTTACCAATGGATCATTGCGCCCTATGCCGACGACTATTTAGCCGCAGAAGGGATTGACACCCTGTTGTTTTGCCTGGGAAATGGGGTACGCAGTTTACCCTTGGCCGCTCTCCACGATGGGGAATACTTTTTAATTGAAAAATATAACGTCACGCGGATTCCGGCCTTTAATTTAATTGATACGGATTATGTTGAACTGAAGGGCGGCACCATTCTGGCAATGGGGGCTGCCGAGTTTCAGGATCAGCCTCCCCTCCCCGCTGTTCCCACGGAACTCACCAATATCCTCTGGGAACTGCGATCGGGACGCCCCCCCCAGGCCCGCTGGCAGGGAGAATCCTTCCTCAATCAAGCCTTTACCTTGCCCCATTTCCGGCAACTGCTGGCGACCCAACGCCCCACCGTGGTTCACCTCGCCACCCATGCCGCCTTCCAACCCGGTCAACCCGACCAATCCTATATCCAGTTTTGGGATAGCCAACTGCGGTTGACCGAAGCCCGGCAAGTGGACTGGAACGATCCGCCCCTCGAACTGCTGGTGCTAAGTGCCTGTCGCACCGCGATCGGGGATGATCAGGCGGAACTGGGGTTTGCCGGTTTAGCCCTCAAGGCCGGGGTCAAAACCGCCCTGGCTAGCCTGTGGAATGTCAATGACAAGGCAACCCTGGTCCTCATGAGTGAGTTCTATCGCCAACTGGGCACCTCCTCTACCAAGGCGGCAGCGCTCCGGCAGGCCCAACTCCGAATGTTGCGGGGAGAAGTCCGGGCCGAAGGCGATCAACTGCTCCTGTCGCGGGGGGCGGTACCCCTGCCCCAATCGCTCCAAGATCAACGCATTGGCGATCTGTCAGCACCCTACTACTGGGCCGGATTCACGCTGATTAGTAGCCCTTGGTAAGTCCGCATGGGCGATCGCCTGACCTGAGGTCCCCACCTTGGCCACCCAGTTGCCGAAATCGGAACGGATTCGCTAGACTAAGCGTAGTCGTAATGAGTACGACTTATTGTAAATCTTCATGTTTCCTGCTCCGGAACGACTAGGGGCGTAGCGGCATGAGGCATTCATTACTGAGGGAGTCCTAGTTCATGATTAAGGTAGTTGGTATTGGTGGCAGTCTCCGCCCGAACGCCCATAGCTACCAAGCCTTGCAATTGGCAAGTCAGCGGGTGGCGGCCTTGGATGCATCGGTGGAGATTTTGGACTTGCGATCGCTCACGTTACCCTTTTGCGATGGGAGCCAGACGTATCCCGACTACCCCGATGTGGAAACCCTGCGGCAGACGGTCCAAGGGGCCGATGCCTTGATTCTGGCAACCCCGGAATATCACGGGAGTGCGAGTGGGGTACTGAAAAATGCGCTGGATTTAATGAGTTTTGAGCACCTATCCGGTAAAGTTGTGGGTCTGATCAGTGTGTTGGGAGGCCAAGCCAATAGCAATGCGCTCAACGATTTGCGCGTGATCATGCGCTGGGTTCATGCCTGGGTCATTCCCGAACAAATTGCGATCGGGCAAGCCTGGAAAGCGTTTGATGAGGATGGCAAGTTGCTAGATGCCGGGTTGCAACAGCGTTTTGATCAGTTTGCGCAAAGTTTGGTTCAGCACACGGAGAAACTTCGCTAGGGCTAAGCTGGGCGCTCGATCGCGCTTAAGAAGGGGGAACACCCGCTTGCAAGGCTTCTAACGTGGCCAAAACCTCCTGGCTATGGATGGCAGGCCGCACGGCTACGAATTCTGCCCGGAGAATGCCGGCTGGATCAATAATAAAGGTATGCCGGAGGGAACGGTAACCCAACCAGGAACCATAGGCTTTACTGACCGTTCCCTGCACATCGGCCAACAGTGGAAACTTCAGGCCCTCGGCATCACAGAAATCGGCATGGGAGGCCACATCATCCGCGCTGACCCCCAGAATTTGGGCATGATGGGCTTGGTAGCGGGGGAGATCCCGTTGGAACCGTTGGGCTTCCAGGGTGCAGCCCGCCGTAAAATCCGCTGGGTAAAAGTAGAGAACCACCCACTGGCCACGATAGTCCGCCAGGGAAATTTCGCCCTCACCCGTATTGGTGGGCAAGGTGAACAGGGGAGCCGGTTGATCGATGGGGGGCAGGGGACCGCCCAAGGCTAGGGCAGGGGCGATCGTCCCGGTTAGCCCTAGCCAGAGGGCTAAGCCGCAGGAGAGGCAACATACAACTAAACGATGCCACGATCGTGCCGCGTCTCCGTAAGAGAATCCCATGTTAACTGACCTCTCTATTGCAGATAAATCCTGGTGGCGAAGCAGGCGAATAATAGCCAGATGGATGGCTATTTCCTTAAGCAGTGACAGCCGAGACGGCTATCCCACAAGACTGGCTAGCAGGGAATGGGGTCAAACAAGGCAGATTCCAAAGCTTGGAGTGCCTGGGTCAAATCATCATTGACGATCTGCACATCAAATTCACCAGCGGCGGTTACCTCTTCTCTGGCCCGTTGGAGCCGTCGCACGATCGCGGCTTCTGGATCTTGGCCCCGTTGGCGAATCCGCTGCTCTAAGGCTTCAAGCGAGGGTGGCAGGATGAAAATTTGTAGCGCATGGGGGAACGATCGCCGCACCTGCCGCGCCCCTTCTAATTCAATTTCGAGGACCACCCAGTGGCCTTCTTGGATGTGGCGTTCCACGGCTTTCCGGGGGGTGCCGTAATAATTGCCTGCGAACTCGGCCCATTCCAGTAGCTCCCCTTGGGCCACCATGCGCTCAAACTCCTCACGGCTCACGAAGTAATAGTGCTGACCGTGAATTTCCCCCGGTCGGGGCGATCGTGTGGTAGCCGAAATCGACAGAAACAGTTCAGGATGTAGTTGTCGCAAAGCCGCCAATAGGGTGCCCTTGCCAACCCCACTGGGTCCCGTGAAGACGATTAATTTACCTGCCCCCATACTCCCAAGCTATCCTGTATAGCGCGATACAACCGATATTGCTTAAGTTTAATCAACTTCTTCGAGAAACTCAAAGGTCGGCGGGCAAGTCCCCTCAGGCGGCAGGTGAGCGGCTTGACGGTCAGCCTCACGTCGGCGCGACTAACCCTTTACCTTGCCTAACCTTTTTCAGGGACATCCTTCGGCATCAGGAACCGATTGGCGACCGTCTCTGGTTGCATGGCCGAGAGAATGATGTGGCCGGAGTCGGCAATGAGGACGGCACGGGTGCGACGTCCGTAGGTAGCATCGACCAATTGGCCACGTTCGCGGGCATCGCTGATGATACGCTTAATGGGAGCCGACTCTGGGCTTACGATCGCCACCACCCGATCAGCCGCAACGATATTGCCAAAGCCGATGTTGATGAGTCGCATGGCCATACGGCTGACTGAGCGGTTAGCTCAGGGATAACGCTGATACGTCCCATAGTATCGATAATTTTCTTAGCCTACAAGAATTTGCCCCTTGCAAGCCGTTGACTTCACCACCTTAGCTGCTGCCTGTCAGGAACTCCGCCGGGATTGGGTGCCTGCCCGTTTGGAGACAGTCTACCAGTGCGATCGCTACACGATTTTACTGGCCCTGCGGACCCTCGATCGGCGCGGCTGGCTGAGCCTGTCCTGGCATCCCCAAGCCGCCCGCATCTGTTTGGGGCAACCTCCCCCCCGGTTGCCAGATACGTTTACTTTTAGTGAACAACTGCGGCATCAATTATCAGGACTAGCCCTGGTTGATATCGTCACCATCGCCCCCTGGGAGCGGGTGCTTGATCTCCAATTTGCCCGTCGTCCTGGGGATGCGATCGTTTGGCATCTCTACAGCGAGATTATGAATAAATACAGCAATGTCCTGCTGGTGAATGCGGAGAATACCATCGTTACCGCTGCGCACCAGGTCAGCAGCCAGCAATCCCGCATCCGTCCGATCCAAACAGGCCAACCCTATGAACCGCCCCCTGCCCTCATGGGTACGATTCCCCGTCTAGAGGAGCCGTTGACCGTTTGGCAGGAACGCCTGAGTTTAGTCCCAAAATCCTTGAAACAAAACCTGCTGCAAACCTATCGGGGGCTAAGTTCGCCGTTAGCGATCGCGATGATTCAGGCGGCTGGGCTGACGCCTGATTGTGCCACGGCAGGCTTAAAAACAACCGAGTGGCAAGCCCTATTTACCCAATGGCAAACCTGGTTACGTTGCTTACAAACCGGAGCCTTTACCCCCGGTTTCACGCAGACTGGCTATACCGTCTTGGGGTGGCAGCTCCAGGAACCCGTGGCCTCCGTCCAGGAACTCCTCGATCGCTACTACACCACCCATCGTGATCGGCAGGAATTTCAGCAACTCCAGCATCGCCTTAACCAAAAACTGAGCAATCTCCAACAAAAACTGGCCCTGAAGATTTCTAGTTATCAATCCCGTTTAGAAGAGTCCGATCGGGCCGAAGACTATCGCCAGCAGGCGGATTTGTTGATGGCTTATCAACACCAGTGGCAACCGGGGATGCAGACGATCACCCTTGCGGACTTTAGGACGGGGCAGCCCGTGGCGATTGGCCTTGATCCGGAAAAGTCGGCGGTTCAGAATGCCCAGAAGTTGTACCGAAAACACCAGAAGCTAAAACGGGCACGCACGGCGATCGCCCCGCTGTTAGCGGCTGATCAAATGGAATGGGCCTATCTGGAGCAGGTGGCAACGCTTGTGGCCCAAATGACCCAGGCAACCCCGGCAGATCTTCAGGCATTGCAGGAAGTCCGGGATGAATTAATTCAACAGGGCTATCTTGACGATCCCCTGGCCGTTAGTCGGCAGGCCCGTGCTGCTAATAAAGCCGCGAGTAGAAGTGACAGTATGGCTAACCTCGACTGTCATCGTTACCAAACCCCCCAAGGCTTTGATGTGTTCATTGGTCGCAATAATCGCCAAAATGATTCCCTGACTTTTCGTTGGGCAAATGAGTATGATCTCTGGTTCCATACCCAGGAAATTCCCGGCAGTCATGTCCTGCTGCGTCTAAAGCCGGGGGCGGTACCTGACGATCAGGATTTGCAATTCACGGCAGATTTGGCAGCTTACTACAGCCGCGCACGGGAGAGCGATCGGGTGCCGGTCATTTACACCGAGCCGCGCCATGTCTATAAACCGAAGGGGGCTAAACCCGGTATGGTGCTTTATAAGCAGGAAACCGTGATCTGGGGCCAGCCTCAACGTGCTAAATACCAGATTCTTGGGGAGAATATCTGAGTTTTCAAGGGGTTGACAGTCTGTGTTCGCTCGCTACTCATTGGCTCGCTACTCATTTCGCTACTCATTGGCTCGCTACTCATTGGCTAACCACTAAGGCACTAAGTACACCAAGGTTCACTAAGACTTGGTGCGAACGGTGTGGTCTTCGTGTCTTGGTGGTTAATCAGGAAGAGACCCGCAGCTTGAGGGTTTCAGGTGGTAAACAAATCAAATTATCATTGTCTACCCGAATCAGTCCCCGTTGCCGAAGTTTACCCATGAGGCGCGTCACGGTCACACGGGTGGAACCGATCGCGCTGCCAATTTGGGCATGGGTGAGGGGCCACGGCAAACAGTAACCGTACTCATGGGCTTCGCCGTATTCTTCAATCAACAGGGTCAGTAACCCCAAGAGGCGATCGGCTGTCCGACGTTGCCCTAGGGCGCTCAGCCACAGCAATTTGCGCTGATGCTGATAGCGGAATGCTTCCATGACTTCTCGTCGGAAGTGGGGCCAATTGTCCATTTCGTGCCAGTACATCCAGAGGATACTGGTCTGATCGACATGGGCGTAACTTTGGAGGGTAAAGGGCGACTGGACGAGGATCTCAAAGGGTTCACCTGCCCCCACAAAGCCCAGGAAAGCATCTTCTAACTCCGATTGTTGGGCTAGGGAGGTGGGTTTGCGTGTTTTCAGTTGGGTATTGCCCACTAACCGCACCGTCCCCCGTTCGACCAGATAGAGGAGACCAGGGCGGGCCGGAATCCGTTCGTCTTTGCTAAACACCCGGCAACGATAGTGACCTTGTGCCCAATCAATGAGGCGCTGCCAGGTGAGGAAGGGCCGCGCTACGGTTGGGGCCAGTGTTTCTGGGGAGAAGGAAGTATCTTGCATGGCTTGTAATGTTGTCATAACTGGGTAGATTCAGGTGTTTTAACGGTTTTTTTGAAAGGGGTGGTTGGGTAAGGGTGGATACATTAACGATGCACCAGTTACGGTGCAAAAGCAAAAATGTTTGTCCGCTGATTGGTCACCAGGCACTCACCTCCTATAGCAATCTCAGGTGATTGATGAGCGTGGGGTGGGCATCCTGCCCGCGTAGGCTAGAAGCCTGCACCACAATTCCTCACGAACTCTTTAGGATTGCATAACATTTGGCCAATGGGCCATGATACCCCCTGTCCCTTCCCTCAATAGCAACGCATGACCCATAACGTTAGGAACGTGTAATGTTTCCAACTCTCTCCTAGGATAGAGAACCTAATGTATTAATTGCCTCATCCCCAAGAGAGATGTCGGGCGGCAATCTTGGCCACAGGAGTAGGATCTAGCCGGTATGGCCTAACTAACGCTGCCTAGTGGATTCTCCCTAGCGAACGGTGCCCGAATTCGCTAACTTGGGTTAAGCTCTACATAAATTGTGCGCGATTATCTGGCCCTTACTGTGATCGCGATCGCTTGCCCCGCTATGCCCGTAGCTGCCAATGGTGATGAATGCCCTAGCCCCAACCTCTCCGATCGCAGCCACGCCCCTGCCTGCGGCGACGATGACCACCACTGCGAATGCCGCTGTTAAACATTTGCGCTTCCAATGGGGGCCGAATGCCCAGGTATTTGCCTGCGATGATTTTGTGAGTGAGTTTCAGGGCACTACGAATACGGAACCCTCCCACGATCTGGTCCACCTCATTGTCGCGGCCTGTGAACACCTACCCTGGCAACCCGAAGGCCCACGGGAGTTGGTCTGTATGGCGGAATATAACGCAGTTTTGCTGGAGAATCTGTTTGATAAAACCTGCAATGCTGTGGTCTTTGGGACGACCCCTGATCCCAATACCTTGGCCGCCACGATCGCCCACATGGACTGGTTTGTGAACCAGCACTATGCGCCCTTTCCGATTCCGGCGGCTGCGGCCCTCCAGCGCTTCTTGCGTTTTGTTGATCCCTTTGTGGTCTCACGCCTATTTCCCTATTACCTGGTTGTCAAACGCTACGAACGCACCCATCCCGACTACCGGCAGGCGGAATATCAATTGCAATTTACGTCCCAAGATCAGCCGATGGTGGATGAGAGCGGCTGGCTAGCCCAGTGGTCCATCTATCGTCAATTGAAGGCGGCCCAAAGTGCGATGGGGATGGTGAGTTCGGCCCAGGAGTTGCGTGTGGAGCAGGTCCTCAAACAACTTGACCAGCTTCAGCCCGTTGCCGCCCCCCCAGCCTCTGGCGATCGCGAGGTTGCCCCCGATGTCATCCAACGCCTGACGGCGATCGAGGCCCAATTGGCCCAAATTGAACCCCTGAAGCAGCGGCTAGTTGAACTCGAAAATCAGTTAACCTCAACCTCGGCACGGGAAGGCTAACCCTTGCACGCTGGCGATCGTACAGTCAACATCAAACAGTAAACATACAGTAAACATACAGTTTCACAACGTTGGTAGGAGCGACTTGAGTCGCTGCTGTAGGTTGGCGTTGAGCCTGCGAGACCCAACCCATTTACTCAGCTTGTTGACTGACCTTGTTGGGGCGCACTGCGTTTGACCCAACCTACTGAACTTAAGTTGACAGGAGGAGAATGATCGTGGCTAAAAGAGGTCCCAAAAAACTGCGTTTGACCTAACCTACCGAAATTAAGTTGACAATGGACTGGAGCCAGCTCTACAAGCGTTAGATGATTAATGATGCGCCGCACTACAGCACTTCCATACTCGATGAGGTACAGGCTAGGGGCTTAAGCCCTTTGTTCGTAAGGCTTGACAGTACTTCGTTGGCGAGGGAACGGCTGTAGAGGCCCCAGGCTAAACTTAATCATTCCATGATTAAGCTAATCATTTAGGATGGCGAAATGTCTGTATTGAAGTCGGTGTTTAAATCAGACCCCTTTCTGTGGATTCATTTGTCCGGGCTGGCTGCCGTGCCCATCTGGCTAGAGTTGGGCTGGTTGGGGTTGGCTACGGGGGAACCCGTCCTCCCGGTCCCCCTGGAAGTGGGGATTGTCGCGGGTGTGAGCGGTGTCCTCCCGGCGGTGATGCAGTTGCTGCGCCCGTTTTATATCTTTAGCATTCCGGGCCTGGTGGTTCGGGCTGGGCAGTTGGGGGTGTCCCAGCGGCAAATTCTGCGCCAGATGTCCGATCGCCGCAATTACCTTGTCATCCTGGCAGTACCGTTGGTCTGGTCTGGCATCATCTGGCAGTTGTACCGTTTGGCTCCCCTCGCGAGTGGGGCGAGTCCTCTCCCCGCCGGTTGGCATGGGGTCGGGCTGGCGATCGCGATCGGGGCGTTTGCGCTGGCTAACCTGATGACCCAGGTACCCCTGGCGGTTTTGCAGGTGTTGCTAACGCCGGAGGCCGAGTTGGCGGCTTTGGAACCGTACCCAACGGCGCAAATTCCGCAGGACTTTACGGGATTAGGCTGGCCCGTCGATCGCATTCCCTTGGTCCCAACTCCAGTGGCCACGGATGATGGGGTAGAAGGTTAGGTTTGCCCCCCCCCCGCCGATACCTGAACGGCTTAAGATCGAAGCAGATTGCGTGTAGAACTGCCTTGAACCTCGCCAACCTATGGATTTATCTGGTCCCACCCATTACGGGTAGCATCATTGGCTACTTCACCAATGATATTGCGATCAAAATGCTCTTCCGGCCCTACCGTGCCCTCTACGTGGGGCAGTGGCGGGTGCCGTTTACTCCGGGGCTGATCCCCAGTAACCAGGAGCGCCTTGCGAAGCGGATCTCGGACACGATCATGGGGTCACTGCTGACGCCGGAGGAATTACAAAAACTAGCCCGTCGTCTGCTGCAAACGGAGCGGGTGCAAGGGGCGATCCACTGGCTATTATTGTCAGCGCTGGAGCAGGTGCGATCGGATACGGAGCAGAAAACGGCCAAAATTCTGGCGGGGATCTTGCACGATCTGCTAGGGGACTCAATGCCCCGGTTGTTGCGGGTATTGGCCCGTCGCGAGGATTTCCTCGAAGCCCAACTCAATCATATTTTTGATCAGGTCTTGCTGGAGTTACAACTGAGCCGGGGGCAAGCCGCCCAACTGGCCGAGTGGATTCTGGAGACCGCCCTGCCGCCGGATGCCATTCGTCAGGTTTTGATTGATTTCCTCACCGATCACAATATCCATGTGATTGATGAAGGCTTTCGGGAAAAGACCAGTGGCACCTACTGGGTAGTTGCCAACCTGTTTGGGGTGCGTAATGCCCTGCTCCGGTTACGGACCTATTGTCTGGATGAAAAGGAGGCCAGCAACGCCCGCATTGCGGAACTCACGGTGGCCCTACGCATCCGCCAACGCCTTCAGGAATGGCTGCAAAATCTATCGCTCCAAAATTTGCCGGTCTCGACGGTGCGCCAACTGCGCCAAACGATGCGGGAAGCGGTCCGCACCTATCTCCAGGAGCAGGGGGCCGATCTGATCCAGGGTTTGGCCCAATCTGTCAATTGGGAACATATTGCCAGCCTGATTCTCAATCGCCTCCGGAACTCGACGGTGGTGAGCAGTTCCCTGGTGGGAGTTAGTACGGAACTGGCGTTGGTGTTGGAGCGCTACTTGGAAAAGGATTTGGAAACGATCGTCACGCAGGTCATTCCCATCCTTAATATTGACCAGGTGATTGTGGAGCGGGTTAAGGCGACTTCGCCGCGCAACCTGGAACTGGCGATTCAGGGGATTGTGCGCAGTGAGTTGCAGGCGATCGTGAACCTGGGGGGGATTCTCGGTTTTATTGTCGGCTGTATGCAGGTGGTCATTTTGCTGGTCCGCTAAGGAACCTAGCCCAATGGGAATCGTCAATGGGGATAACCTGCACTGTTGTAGAAGAGAGGGAGAATCATGGCGCGATCGCGATCTACTGGCTATGTTCGTCCAACGGCCTGGTTGCTGAGTCTGGGGTTAGTTGCTACCCCCCTGTTGCCTGGAATCGCTGCGCCGGTTTTGGCCCAATCCACGGCTAGTCAGGGCCGTCTTCTGACCCAATTTTCCCAAGCACAGGTGCGTATTCCTGCTGGGACCTATATCCCCACTCGCTTTACCGAAGCTGAGCGGATTGTGGTCACACCGGAGGAAACTGCTCCGGTTAACCTGGTGGTGGCTAGCGACATTCGGTCTTCGATGGGGACGATTTTGATTCCTGCGGGCAGTACGATTCAAGGGGAATTGCGTCCGGTTGGCAATAATGAAGGCACCCAGTTTGTGGCTAATACGATCGTTCTCCGCAACAGTAATCGCGCCCAGGCGATCGTGGCGACTTCCAACGCCGTTAATCGGCGCGAAACAATTAGTAAGGGGACTAATACCCGCTCGATTTTGACAGGGGCAGCCGTTGGGGCAGCGGCAGCGGCAGTGATTGCGGGAATTACGGGCGATCGGGTCATCGAAATTGCCGAGGTATTGGGGGGAGCCGGGTTAGGTGCCTTGACGGGCTGGCTGATCCGGGGTCGCCGCACAGCGGAGGTGATTATCGTGGAACCGAACCAGGGCGATCTCGACCTGAGATTGCAAGCTGATTTAGTTTTGTAGGTCTACTCAATCTGTCATCAGCGGTCGGCCTCAACACCCAATGGGGGACATCCCTTAAGTCTAGCCATGCCCCCCTGCTGTATGAATGCTCTCTGACACTTTTATCGCAGTAGTCATGCTCAGCAGGCCGTGCCGAAGCGGGTGTCATCGCTGGCTAAGCCGCGCAGCGTACCCCTGGTTCGCGATCCCCGTGCCAGAATAGACCACCGTTGCCCTTGCGTTTATCCGCCCCTGCCCATGCGACGCGACTCGATTTTCTACCGCCTGTTCCAGCAGTCCCCAGCACTGCTGTTTGAGCTACTCCCCCAGCCGCCAGCCAATGCCAAGGACTACGGCTTCGCCACGATCGCGGTCAAGGAACCCCGCTTTGAGATCGACGGCGTTTTCATCCCCCCACCCACCGATCCGCCAGGAATCGTCTTCTTTGGCGAGGTGCAGTTCCAAAAGGATGACTACTTCTATGAGCGGCTCTTTGCCGAAATCTTTCTCTTTTTCTAC
>NZ_JBRCAD010000032.1:0-50467 GCF_053493415.1 Trichothermofontia sp.
GGCCAAGGGTGGGGGGACTGCCTGACGGATAGCCGCGATCTGCGTCGGGGATAGCAGGGTGGTGAGTGGTGCTCCCGCCAACTGTGGAGCGGACAGGCCCAGGTGAAGGTGGACATTTTGGCTGACCTGGAGAATGGTATCAGCAGCCCGATCAAGCACCAACAACACCCCGTGTGGTTGAATGGTGTCTGGCAACTGAAGGGGTGGCTCAGCTAGCGAGGGCCTAGGAGTCGGTGCGGCTGGCGATCCATTTACTCCATTCATTCAGTCAAACTGAGCAACTGATCAATTCATCTTCATTCTAGGCTAGTCGTCAAGTCTTAACAGGTACCTTGGAGCCTGGGCATCCGGCCCCATGCAGCCTTGTTGTAGCCACTAGAGTCTTCCGATGGCGCGTAGTAGCAGAGTCCGCACGATCGTGATCCTCGTAAATCTGCCCCCAGGGGAGTATGCGGCATTGGGGAGGGCAAGTCGGCTCACGTGGAAGCGCCAGCCACAATGGCATTCAACCCATTAGGGACCGGCAACACCCCGATGCAATGGCTTAGCTCATGGCTAGGCTGGTACCGATTCACGCTACATTTACCGCTGGGCGATAAATGTATCTTGCACTGGCTCCATAATGACGGCATGATAGGGGACAACGCCCGTGGCTTCGCTCTCCAGTTGGCGGGCCGCTTCGCGGGAAAGATCCAGACTACGATCGTCAATATAGGGACCGCGATCGTTAATGCGCACAATCACGGCCTTACCATTGTCCAGGTTGGTAACCTTCAGGTAGGTATTAAAGGGAAGGGAGGGGTGGGCTGCCGTCAATTCGGTTTGGTCAAACGCTTCTCCAGTCGCCGTTAACCGTCCATGAAAGTAGGGACCATACCAGGACGCTAACCCCGATAGGGTTTCTGCGGTTTCACTTAGCCTATACATATGGGCCTGGGCAACGGCTAGGGACAGGGGCGGCGCCGCCAAAGCCACCCGTAATTGATTCACCCAGCGAATGACCGTTAGCTCGGCACTCCGGTTTAGCTCAGCCGCAAATTCCGTATCCAGAATCAGGTAAACCCGCTGACGATGCTCGATCGCCGGCTGACCCGACACCAAGGTTGGCACGATCGCCGCCGGACTCAGGTGCGCATCTCGCAAAAGCTGCTGCACGCCCATTGCTAAACTCTCTGCCCGTGTGCGGTTGGGTAAGGTGGCAATCAGAGTTGGGCCAACCCAAACTTGAAAGCTATGGCGATCAGATGCCCAACGGTGCCCCACTCGGCGTACCCCTACCTTCTGCGCCGCTGGTAACCTTAACTCTGGGGAACCGCCAAACCCCCGTGGCAGGGGTGGTACCTGGGCAGTTAACCACTGGGTCAGGGACCCCCGGCAGTCCTGAGCCTGGGAATCGGCGATCGCTCCCCAGGGCATCGGGCCGGGCAGGAGCCAGCAGTTGGTCCAGGAAGTCACCCAGACCAGTCCAAAAAACAACATGACAGATGCAACCTTCCAACTGAGAGGACTGTCAAGCTTCAAAGAATGTCGCAAAACGTAACATATATTACCATATTGTCCTCTTGAGTTGGGTCTCTCCC
Organism: Trichothermofontia sp.; assembly: GCF_053493415.1. NCBI lineage: Bacteria > Bacillati > Cyanobacteriota > Cyanophyceae > Leptolyngbyales > Trichocoleusaceae > Trichothermofontia > Trichothermofontia sp. The sequence continues at coordinate 1,581 of NZ_JBRCAD010000032.1, forward strand.
GTCGGGGTTGGCGCACTGGGGGGGGTACCCCCCGCGATCGGTAAGCTATAGGTCTAGGGTAGGTAGGTTTGGCGGCCATAGGCAATTGCTGAGGAACACTAGGAATGCCCCGCATCCCAATAACAGCAGGAACTCTTGTTATCCATACCCATGCGATGGGGGCCTTAATCCACCGACACTTGTTGCTGTTCGGCTGCCAGAATTTTTTCCTTGGAATCCCCCCAGTAGGCACTATAGGTCCAGGTTTCCTGGCTTCCCTTGTCCTCAATCGACCAGCGATAAATAGCTGATTTGGGGTCAACCCCAATCTCGATCAGCTTGGCCCCCATGTAGTACTCCATTTGTTGCCGGGTGCGTTCCTTTAAGGGAGGTGGGAGTCGTTTATCGATCGTGCGGGGCAGATGTGCTTGGGTATGTTTAGCCATGAACGGTGCTGTTACACTTCTTTACTTCAAATTATTACGTTTTTGCGCTAAAAGTAAAGCAAGCTGTTATGGAACAGGCGTCATCGGGGTTGCGAGCGGATCGAGGCCAGCCGCGCTGAGGGTGTAGAAATGCCTGAGCAAGGGAGCTATTCTTATCGGTGGGAGCAAGCACCAGCGCTAGTGGAGCGTCAAGCTTAAAAAGAGCGGCTCGCGACCGACTGCCTGCACGGATTCGTCTCGCTCACCCTGAGCCTTAGGCATGACAAATTCCTAAGCGTGACCAGGAATTCCCACCGATTGCAATCACAGGCCATCTACAGCCCATGTCGGAACATCAGGTGTATCCAGAATCCGCACCCTGCCTATTGGGTTTTGACCCAGGGCGGGACAAGTGTGGCATTGCGGTGATGACCGCCGATCGCCAAGTGCCTTATCACCAGGTTGTTGCGGCCAGTGAGGCCATCGCCACGGTCCAGCGCCTACAGCAGCAATACCCCTTCACCCAGATTGTGATTGGCGATCAGACCAGCACTCGTCTTTGGCAACAACAATTAGCGACTGCCCTCGTCCCACCTGTGCCGATCGTACCCGTGGATGAACGCTACAGCACCCTAGAAGCCCGCGATCGTTACTGGCAGATGTATCCCCCGCAAGGATTAGCTCGCCTACTGCCCCAAAGCGTGCGATCGCTTCCCCGTCCGATCGATGATATTGTGGCTATTCTGCTCATTGAGCGCTATTTGAACCCACGATCGGGATAAGCAAAGTACGGGGTTACTTTTGAGCTTGGTAGCCGTGGTGCTGATTAGATTTTAGATGTTGCCACCTGAGATGAGCCACCCACCAGTAATCGCTACGGCCCAAACACCTAACCGATTCGTCACTCCCTTAGAACGTGGCTCGGATGGTAAACGAATAGTCGCCGCCTGGTTCCAATTGATAGTCCCGTTGTTCCAGAAAGCGACTGAGGGGTTCTTGGATGAGAGCACGCCCCAGGGAGGGTTCAACGGACAGTGCCCCCCGGCGGAAATGCCATTGAAATTGCCACTCAAAATTACTAGCCCTGACTTCGCCGACAATTTTGCCCTGTTGCCAGGAGTGTTGCGTGATACGCACATAGGCAGTTGTGGCCGGGGGATGACGGAAGCTCACGGGAGGCGGTTAGCGGGGTTACTTGTGAGCCAGGCGGGCATCCGGCTCCAGCACCCATAATACAAGCCCCTTCCGGACCTGCGTCAAGATGACCGTGTTGCCTAGACCCAGCAACCGATCGACGCCCCGCTTGGCGGCTTCCGCATTTGGATATAGGCGAACATAACTGTAGTAATCCCCGTTGTAGCAAACGGCGCTGACGGCTTTCGGGGTATCCGGCAGGCGAATGTGACAATTGATGACTAACCGTTGGTCGATGACGGGGCACGGCATATCCCCAAGCAGTAGGTTAGGGGTGGGGGTATCAAGCGGATGGGTCAAACCAGATAGCTGGCTGCTACGGCGTAGGTATTGATCAAACATAGTTAGGCAAGTAGGATGCTCCCAGCAGCACCCCCTCCAAGCATGGGTAGGTTGTACTAAAAATCAATAGGCTATGGCTAATTACCGCTAGCCCTGCGTGACTTCTTGATAGTAGGTGCTTGGCCCTGAGCATTCTATCTTCTAGAATGCCCACTTTTTGGCTCAACAGTACAGATACAAACGATCATGAAGTTGGCAAAATTGCTTGAGTGCATGCCCAGTATTTATACGGGATTAACACCGAGTATTTATACGGAAGCTGACTCTGGGCGGGCAGACGGTTCTAATTCTAGGGTAGCAATAGTGGTGCCATTATACAGGCTCATGGCCTTGGCAACCCCTGCGGTCAGGCTGAGGTCGATCGCAGCCGCAACTTGCGCCAGAACTTGTTTCATGGTGGTTGTTTCTGCGCTGGAAAAACGTCCTAAAACATGGGAGACGGCATCGCGATCGACGGGGTGGCCTTTGGGTGCGCCAATCCCAATGCGTAGACGCGGGAAGTCTTGAGTACCCAAATGGGCGATCGTGGACTTTATCCCATTATGCCCACCGGCTGACCCGGAGAGCCGCAATCGAAGGCGACCCACGGGCAAGTCCATATCGTCATAGACAACCAGAACGGACTGGGGCGGCAACTTAAACCAATCCATCACGGCCCGAATCGACTGACCCGAAGCATTCATATAGGTTTGGGGTTTGAGGAGGCGGATTTTGCGGCGTTGGGGTCCCCAGCCTTCACCGATATAGCCTTGAAACCGACGGTTTTCACTTAGGGAAATTTGCCAACGATCGGCAAGGACATCGATCGCGGCAAAGCCAATATTGTGGCGGGTTTGGTCATACTTTGCCCCCGGATTACCCAGTCCCACAATCAGTTGGGGAATCACCAGGGCAGGGGCAGTGTCAGAGGAGTGGACAGTCATAGATAGTACGATCGCGGCAACATCTGAGGGCGTGCAGCTAGCCTAACTGGGCTGGGAAGGTTGGGAGGGGTTGGCAATTGGGCTATCCGCGATCGTCGCCTCGGTTGCAGGCGTATCACCAGGATTGGCTTCGACAGCCGCCGGGGATAGGGCTTGTGGGGGGGATTTCTCTAGCTTGGCTTCCATCGGCTCTTGGCGGGTCGCTTTCTCCAGCTCAGCCGCTTCGCGTTTTAATTCGGTCTCAAATTCCCTAGAAGCATCCTGGAAGCTACGCAGGGTCTTCGCCAGCGATCGACCAATCTCTGGCAGTTTTTTCGGGCCAAAAATCAGTAAGGCCACCACAAAGATCAGGATCATTTCCGGTAGGCCAATCCCAAAAATATTCATACTGCGCTTCTCCTATGCTGACGATCGGAATCCGTCACTCAAACAAAACGCGTATCTCAATAGAACTCAATACAGCGCAATATCATTATGGTGCAATCCCAGCTAGTTTGGTCACATTCTCTTCGCCCCAAACTTCTGCCGACTGCCCCCTACTAAATCTAGATTGAGAACAAAAAATCCCGGCAAAACCGGGAAATATTGCTTGCAAGGAAGTTAGGACAAATACATCCTAGTCAGCTTATCCCTACCACCGAACATCAAAACTTTCGAGGACAATTGATTCGTTGTAGATTTGCAGGATAATCAGCAGGAAGACGAGAAAGAGGACCATAAACGTCCCCATTAGGACGGTGGTACCCCAACCAGGAGCCACTTTCCCGTACTCGGAGTTAAGAGGTCTTAAAACGTCACCAAGCCAAGTCCGCTGTGCCATGATTAATCCGTTGTTTGTTCTAGAGCGATTAACTTTCTGTAATCTATCATAAGATTGGTACACCCTTTACGTCCGATTCACTCCCTAAATTCTATGGAACCTGCACTGACCCTTGGCGTCTCGATCGGCATTGCCCTGCTGGCCATTACGGGCTATGCCATTTACACTGCCTTTGGCCCTCCATCTAAGGATCTGCGGGACCCCTATGAGGAACATGAGGACTAAGGGCGCGATCGTCCGAGCGTAGGGGCAGGTTGCACCAGAATCTGCAACACACAACGCTAATCTTGATGAACCTGCCCTCCAGGGATAGGGCGGGTCTATGAATGTTACTGGTCTGCGGCCTAGATCTGGGTGCGATCGACCTCGCAAGAATAGGGCGGGTCTATCAATGTTACTGGTCTGCGGCCTAGATCTGGGTGCGACCCGCCCCTACGGGTTATAAATTTGGGTGATTAAAGGATGGCACGACCGAGGTAGGGCTGGAGGGCTTCGGGGATGCGGACGGTGCGATCCGGTTGTTGGTACAGTTCTAGGATCGCGGCCATTGTCCGCCCGACGGCGAGGCCAGAACCATTGAGGGTGTGGAGGTAGCGGGTACCTTTTTTGCCCGGTTCCTTAAAGCGGATATTACCGCGTCGGGCCTGGAAGTCGCCACAGTTGGAGCAACTGGAGATTTCGCGATATTTGCCAGCCGAGGGAAGCCAAACTTCGAGGTCGTAGCATTTGGTAGCGGAGAACCCCAGGTCAGCGGTGCAGAGTTCGATAACACGATAGGGCAGTTGCAGTGCTTGCAGGATGGCTTCGGCGTTGGCGACGATGCGTTCGTGCTCATCGGCGGAGGTGTCGGGATGGACAAGTTTGTAGAGTTCGACTTTGCTGAACTGGTGTAGCCGGATGAGGCCACGGGTGTCGCGTCCGTAGCTACCGGCTTCGCGGCGGAAGCAGGGGGTATAAGCGCAGTGGTAAATCGGTAAATCTTCGCTGCTGAGGATTTCGTCGCGGTAGAGGCTGGTGATCGGGACTTCGGCGGTGGGGGTGAGCCAGAGGTCGTCGCGATCGCACTTAAAACTTTCGTCGGCGAATTTGGGTAGTTGGCCGGAGGCGGTGAGGGTCTGGCTATTGATCAACAGGGGGGGGAGGACTTCGGTGTAACCTGCGGCAATTTGGCGATCGAGCATGAAGCTGATCAGGGCACGTTCGAGGGCGGCTCCAGCACCGATCAGGGTAACAAAGCGGCTCTGGGCGATGCGGACAGAGCGTTCAAAATTGAGGATGCCCAATTGTTCGCCAATTTCCCAGTGGGGCAGGATATCGGCGTCGGGTGGGGGGATATACTCATCGCCCCAACGGCGCACTTCCACGTTGTCATCTTCGCTGGTGCCTTGGGGGGTGGTGTCGCTGGGCAGGTTGGGGAAGGTGAGCAGCAAGCTTTCGATTTGCGCCTTAAGTTCTTTTTCGCGGGGTTCGAGGTCGCTGAGTTGGGCCTTGATGGCGTTGCCTTCGTCCCGGAGGGCGGGAATGGCGGGATCATCGCGATCGGCTTTCATTTTTTGGCCGACGAGTTTACCGATCTCGTTGCTGCGGGTCTGGAGTTGGGTGCGTTGGTGTTCCAGGTCCCGTTGCTGTTGATCCAGGGCGAGGAGGGGTTGCAGGTCGTAGTCGCCCCGGCGCTGAAGCCGTTCTTGTACGAAGGCTGGATTTTCCCGAATCAGTTTGAGATCAAGCACTGTTGGTCTGTCCCACAAGGTCACCCCTTAGGATACCGTTATCATGGACAATCATGGACAATCATGAACAGCAGATGATCTAGACCCTAGGAGGCTGTGATGGCGACGTTTCAAGTGCAGGTCCCTACGATCGCGTGTGAGCATTGTGTGAACACCATTACCTCGGTGATCCAGGCGGCTGATCCGACGGCGATGGTAGCGGGCGATCCCAGTACGAAGCAGTTGACGGTGGAAACGATGCTTTCGGAGGTGGATTTGCGGGCCGCGATCGTCGCCGCTGGTCACGAACCGGCCTGACATTAAGTTTTACAAGGCCATCTTGACTATTCTGAAACCCCTTGATTAGCCTTCAATTAGCCTTCAGATAAAGATCGCTATTTGGATGTCAAAAATACTCGATAAAACTTTGCCCTCCTGACTAACAAAGCTATTATCCTAGAGGAGACTGAAGCAATGCTGAAGGCTACACTTACGTTGAGATTGATCCTTATGTTGCGGCCATTTTCCCAGATTTGAAGTTAGTAAACGAAGAGTTGCGTCTATTAGTCAAACTGAGTTAACCGTGACTTACGGAGAATTCCACTCTTCCTCTGGGATCATTGCTGTAATCATGATGTTGCGTAGAGTGCCAAGAGGTAAATCCCGCCCTTGATGAGAGGGAACAGTCACTTGTACCACTTGGTCAGAATTTCGCCATTTGCGATGACTACCTTTTTGGGAAACCAATTCAAATCCATATTTGCGTAAAATGCGCTCAACAGCGTCAGCATTCATTCGTCGCAAGCGGGTCATCCAACGACTACCTCACGAATAATTGACGCTGGTGTCAGCTTGAGCGTATCGGGTTGTAAATAAAGTGCGATCGCTTCTTGGATATTCTGAAGTGCTTCTTGCTCAGTCATACCCGCTGAAGTGCAACCTGGTAACTCTGGGCACCAGACTGCCCACTCTTGTGTTTCCGGATCAGGCTCAAGAACGACACGCCATTTCATAATCTTGTCTTTTATGTTAAAGATATTTACACTATAGCAAACCTTCCAAGGACGAAAATCTATGACTATTGTTGTCACTCTGAGTCCAGAACTAGAGGCCCTACTTCAGAGCAAGGCGGCTCAGCAAGGTCAAGATATTAGCCAGCTTGCTTCTGAGTTGCTAGCCAATGCCTTGGCGTGGGAAATTCAAGACTCTGAAGAAGCAATTACAGGTATTCAGCAAGGCTTAGCGGACTTTGAAAGCGGCAAGTTTCGCCCCTTTCAGGACTTTGCCGAAGAACAACGCCAGAAATATAACCTGCCAGCTAATTCATGAAATATCAAATTGAAATTTCCAGTGTAGCTGAGGCTGAGGCTGACAGTGCTTTTCTAAGACTCTCCCAAGTCACTTCTCCTGAAAGAGCTAGCCAATGGTATTCAGGATTATTGCAAGCGATCGCCTCCCTAGCCCAGATGCCAAAGCGATGCCCCTTAGCACGAGAAAATGATTATTTTAGTCAAGAGATTCGGCAACTACTTTATGGTAAAGGACGCACCGCCTACCGTATCCTGTTTACCCTTTTAGAAGGGCCAGAAGTTGCTATTGTTCGTATTTTACATATTCGATATGCGACCCAACGGACCCTTGGAGAAACTCCAGATAATTCCGATCTCAGTTAACTTGCACGCATCATGTAAATTTTTTCTATGAATATTACCCAACGATCGCATAATTCCATCATTGCTGAAATTCATCACATTCGTGAACAACTTGCTGAACAATATCATAATGACCTCCATGCTTACTCCCAAGCGGCTGAGTCACATTGTCGCGCCCTAGGGTTTGATATTTTAGAAAGCCCCCGTCAGGGCGTGCAGGTAAATCCTAACACCCTTAACCTCAATGCTGAATCTAATAACAGCTAATATTTTTTCGTAAAATGCGCTCAACAGCGTCAGCATTGATTCGCCGCGATCGGGTCACCAACGACTCCCTTATGAATAACTGCCGTCGTATTTTACATATTCAACTTCGACCAATCTCGTGAAACCTGCCCTTGCCCCTCAGGACAGCATACCCGTGAGCAGGGCCATATAACTGCTCTGCTCACCCTGGACTTGCCGCGCCTACGCTAAACACACCTGCTGCGTAGCTCCCTCCGATCGCACAACCGCCCGATCGGGTGACACCTTCGGGGGACGCCCCTCACTAGGCAGACTGGTTAAGCTAGATCCCAATCTGGCATTCCATTGCATCTACGCTGTTCAGGAGGCAGAGCATGCAAGCCGTGACAACGACACCCTTCTCCCGCAGCCAATTTCAGACCGTCATTCAGCAGATTTTACGCACGGGCAAGATCACGCAAGAAGCCAAGCAGCAATTACTGGCTGCCAGCCGCTGGGAAACTCCCCTCACGGTGGAAGAATTAGCCGCAGTTCAAGCCGTGGCCACCCGCCTCCAGATGGGCTTTGTACGCGTGGTGGACTAAAGCTCGATCATTTCTCGCACCTCGGTAATGCCTTGCTCGGCATCCACAAACTCCTGCACCCGTGCCCGGTACTCCCGTAGGATTTCATCTACCCAATGGCGATCGGCACTGTTCGCAAATAGGTGTACCAGCGGTTCCCCCGCATCCGGCAAAACCAGAATCCAGCTATCGCGGTTGGGGCTAAAAATCTTAACCCCATCAATTAGTTCAATATCAGCAGCGGGATGGGTTTCCACCAGATAGCGCATGAGCGATCCCTTCGCCGTCCAGGGACAACGCACGGTGTAACTCTTATGGTAAACATTGGGCAGATCCGCCCGCATTTGGCCGAGGGCACGGGCGGCCCCACCCATCCCATGCTGCTCCTGTAGCGACAGCATTTCCACCAATTTCGCGACGCAAAACATGGCATCAAAGCCGGGATGCAATTGTGGGAAAATAAAGCCCATCTCACCACTGCCCCCCAGGACGACGTTGGGATTGGTCTGGCAAGCTTCCATCAAAGCGGTGGGGTTAGCTTTGGTCCGAATAACATTGCCACCGTGGCGATAGGCAATCTGCTCGATCGCGCTTGATGTATGAACCGGCACGACCACCGTTCCCCGTGGATGCTGGGTTAGGACCATATTCACCATCAGGGCGGTCAGGGTTTCGCCGCGAATGGCGATGCCCATCTCGTCCACGAGCACCAACTGTTCGCCGTTGGCCGCCATCTGGACGCCAAAGCTCGCCTTCAGTGCCTCGACCACATGGCCTAACTGATTGAGCAGAGCCTCTCGTTCCGTGTGGGTCGGCCCTGTTTGGTGCAGGCTGGCGTTAAGGACTACGGCATCACAGCCAAATTTCGCCAAGAGTTGGGGTAAGACGGCCCCAGAGACAGCATAGGCGTAGTCAATCACAATCTTCGATCGCCCCCGCTGAATCGCCTCGACATCGAGATTTCGTTCAAACCCCTGGCTGTAAAGGTCAATGACTTGGGTGGGATAAACCATTGTGCCAATTTCATGGATTTGGGCACGGCGCATATCTTCTTTAAAATAGGCTCCCTCAATCTTCTTTTCCTTAGCTTTGGTGATGTTAATTCCCTTATGGTCAAAAAACTCAATCAGAATATGATCCGGGCGATCGGGGTGAATGCGTACATGAATGCCCCCCACAGCGGCCAGGGTCGGCACGACCGATCGCGCCAAGGGCAGTGCCGTCGCCTGGAGGTTATGGATATGCACCCCCACCGACATCAGGCCCCCAATCAGCGATCGCGACACCATTCGGGAAATACTGCGCTGATCCCGCGACACCGTGACATGGGCACCCTGGCGCAGCGTCGAGCCGTAGGCCGCCCCCAACTTCACGGCAAACTCCGGCGTGATATCGATATTGGCGAGACCGCTCACGCCCCGTTGACCAAAGAGATTACGGCGGGCAGTGCTACCCCAAATCAGGTTGAGGTTGACGATCGCCCCAGAGTCAATGCGCTTACTAGGCCACACCCGCACCATCGGACTGATCTGGGCTTCCTCACCGATCGACGACAACGCCCCCACCACCGCCCCCTCTAGCACCTGGGCACGGCGATCGACCCGTGTCCCCCTCGCAATCACGCAGGCCCGCAGATTGGCCTCTTCCCCAATGACACAGCCACTCCAGATCACGGGACGCTTGAGGGTGGCATCAGCATGAACGGTGACGTTATCCCCAATGACAGTCCCCGCGTCAATATGAACCCGGGCGCCAATCCGACAATTACTGCCGATCAAGACGGGCGTTTCAATTTGAGCGAGGGAATCGATCACCGTATTTTGGCCCACCCAAAGTCCCGGCGATCGCTCATAGTAGGCAAGGGTTAGGTGCGCTCGCCCGTGTAGGGCATCAAACTGGGCTTGGCGATAGGCTTCCAGATGGCCAACATCACACCAATAGCCATTGGCAATATAGCCATACATGGGTTCCCCCTTCGCCAACATCAGTGGAAACAAGTCCTTAGAAAAATCGCATTCCTGGTGCGAGGGCAAATATTGGAGAATCTCTGGCTCCAGAATGTAAATGCCCGTATTCACCGTATCAGAGAAGACCTCACTGGCCGACGGCTTTTCCAAAAACCGTTGAATCTGCCCCGTTTTCTGATCAGTAATAACGGCCCCAAATTCCAGGGGATTCGAGACACGGGTCAACACCAGGGTCGCTCGCGAGCGGTGCTGGCGATGAAACGCGATCGCCGACTGCAAGTCAAAATCTGTAATGCAATCCCCGCTAATCACCAGAAACGTATCATCTAGCAACTCCGCGATATTCTTCACACACCCCGCCGTTCCCAGGGGTTGATCTTCTTCCACCGCATAGGTAATACGAACCCCGAACTCACTCCCATCCTGGAAATAATCCTGGAGGGCATCGGGCAGGTAATGGAGAGTAGCGATAATTTCAGTAATCTGGTGGCGCTTGAGCAGGTTAATGATATGCTCAGCGATCGGACGATTCAGGATCGGCACCATCGGCTTGGGCAAATCACAGGTTAAGGGCCGCAACCGGGTACCAGAACCACCGGCCATGAGTACTGCTCGCATAGCACCTCCTTCCTCCTTCGCAGTGACCGTACCACTTTCCTTCACCATAACCGCATTCTGGCTGGAGCCGTAGGGAAGGAAGCACTAACTTCATTCTGAGCTAAAAGTCAACCTGCGATCGGCGTCTAAAGATACGCCCACGATTGGAAGATCGCCCCATGCGGTACCCCCCCAGACATCAAGACACCCAAAAACACAAAGGGCTTGAGGTACCTTCGTATCCGGGTGCCGTTGGGGTTCACAACAAGGTGAATCTAAATTTAGATCAGTATCTTAACGATCGCTATCCTTGGCACATCACCCGGCGCATCTGGCGCATATTATTGGGCAGATCCATCTGCATAGCTTGCTGGATAAACAAACTCGGCACCGGAATCGTGGGCGTCGCCTGGACCCGATAGCCCAGGATAGTCCCTTGTTGATAGGGATGCAGCGAGAGATCCGCCGCAAAATCTCGGAAGCTCCCCCGCACTAGCCGAAACGCAATGGCATCCCCCGCCTCCGGTTGTTCAAGAACATCCAGAACAACTTCCACCTGGATATTTAACAGAAAGAAGGATTTTTGGGCTGTCTGATAAAGCCGTTTCCGGGTAACTCCGGCCTCCACCACGCCCAGTACCTCACTACGGGTAACATCGGGGAAATACTGCGGCCACCGGGAATAGTTGGTAATGTGGTGCCAGACTTGGGCGTGATCGAGCGGGAGATAGGCCCAGGCGGTCACGGCTCCCCCCCAGTCAGAATAGGTATGGGGCTGAGTAACAATCTCGCCTTGGATAAGGGATTTCAGGCAGTTGGCATCAAGCTGAAGGCGGGATTGAATCGGGGCTGCACTAACCCCAGGCTTGACAGTAGTGACAGTCGTTTTGTCGGTCGAGGTTACGGCAGTACGGGTTGATAGGGTTGCGACCATGCTTGTCCACACTTGGGTTTATCGGACAGAGCCTCGCAAGAAACCGACGCGGTTCAAGCAGTCAGGCTTAAGTTTTCAATTCAAGGCGTGTGTCTCACTCCCTATAAAGGTACCCGTCCCTCCCTAGAGAAGCAACAAATTTACCAAAATCTCATCTTGGCCCCGGCCATTGGCGTAGGGTATCACCCGTGTGGATGACTGGTAACGATTTGCCTGCGGCGTCGCGAAGCTCTCGCGCCATTGCCCCTACTGCCCTTGAATGGTGAGGACCGAGCAAGGCGCGTGGTGCAGCACGTAGTTACTGACACTCCCCATCAGCATTTCGCTTAACCCCGATCGCCCCCGCCGCCCGATAATAATCAGATCGGCACGCCAGCTTTGGGCAATCTTGCAGATCAATTGGCCAGGGTCCCCCACGTTTTGACTAAACTCGGTGGGAATCCCTAGGGCAGTCGCTTTCTCAGTTTGGGCACGAAGATAATCCAGGCCCGTTTGCTCGATCGTTTGCCATTGATCCATATAGCTCTTCAGCGCTTCAGTATGGGCGGCGGAGTAGATGCTATCGGGTTCCGGGTAGACCGGGGGCGGGTAATCTTCCCCAAAGGGGGGGAGAACATGCAGGAGCATCAGGGTAGCATTGCTGAGTTTAGCCAACTCTAGGCTCTGCTCAAAAATAAGCTGGCTGGCGGTGGAATTATCTAAACCAACAAGGATTTTCTTAAACATTGTCCGAGACCCTTTATTAAAGACTCGCTTTTTGGGCAGAGACGCTGCGCGAACGTGAAGCCGATGGGACGGCTGGCTGTGCCGATACAGCCGATTGCCCCTACTCTAAGCCAAAGCAATAAGGTTGCCCGGAAATTTATTAAAATTAGCAAAAGCGAGTTGCAGTGCCAGAGAAATCGCTATGCATGAGACGCCAGCATCAAATGCGCAATTTCTAACGATCGAGGAAGCCACCCAGGTCGATGCGGCCCTGCTCTCTTCCCATGAGAAATTTCTGGCACGCCTGACGATCTCGTCGCTGCGCTTGCTCATCCAAATTGCCCAGGATGAACAGATGGCGATCGCGGATCTCACCCCTCAGCAAATCATCCACTGGTTCGAGCGCGATGGCCAAATCCGCCGTGAACAGGGGCAGGAAGCGGCTTTCCTGAAATGGTAAGGGGAATTGAGGGCGGGTTTACCCAGAGGATTGGTGGCGAGCTAACCTTGGACGGCAACCCAGATGGCCCTTGAGGGCGGGTTTACCAGGATTATCGAGGGCGGGTTTACCTTGGACGGCAACCCGCCCCTACGGGCGATCGGTTCTGGGGGAGACATTAGGGGGATGGGGAAGGCGATTCACATTCGCAGACAATCCCATCCAGGAAATTGCGCACTGCGGCTAAGGGCACTTCGGCCTTTTCACCCACACGGGCCACAAAGCTACTGATCTCCCGTGCGGTGCGGGCTAGCTGTACCCCGTCCACCATCAAATCTTGGGTGGGATAGTTTTGGAAGAACCGCAAGAGGCTGACACTGTTCTTGTCTACCGCTGAGAGGACGAGGGCCGATCGCAGGGCTTGGATGTTGTCCACCCGTGCCGGGGTATGGAAAATGTAGCCCATCTGGAAGAGCAGGTATTCGCCGGGAACTGAGTTCAGTGCCCGATCCAAAAACAACAGGCTAGCGCCGACCTCATGGGTGAGTACCCGTTGCGCGGATTCCGGCGCAACACCAGCTACTCCGAGTAGAAAACGCAACCCGCCCGTGGCTTGCCCTGTTTCCGCTAGGGTCTCTAGCTCCTGAATCGTGACGGCTTGCCGGATCGGGCCATAGGTGAACACGATGCGATCGGCAGCGATCGCCGACGAGCCAGGAGCCAGGACACTCACACATGTACCCAGTAAGCCCGCCGCTAGCGTGGACCATAACCAGCGGGAGGCGGTTAACCCCCGCTTTGATGCCAAAAAATCTCGTAAAAACATGGTGTTCCCGTGCAAAGGCGTTATGGCTGACTGCGTTCAAGGAGGGGAGCTGCTAGCACCGCAGCAGTTGTGGGTGCCTGGGCTGTCGTCAACGGCACAATCTCCCCCGCCGGATTCATACACACACTGGGTTTACCCATTTCAGCCTGCGCCACGAGGAGGCCCGGTTGCGGCAGCACGGACGAGCTTTCCTGGGGACACTCGCAAATGAGATCCTGTAAAAAGCTTTTAACGGCTTCTAAGGCCGGTTCAACGCGATTGATGAAACCACTAATGCGATTGTAAATCGGGTCTAGCCCATTGAGGTCAACCGTCACGGTCGATTCCGGATAGTTTTCTAATAATTCGAGAATGGATAGGCGATTGTCATTGGTAATGGTTTCCCGCAAAGCGGTGCGTAAGGACTCCAGTTGGGTGCGGCGATCGGAGCCAGCAATCAGGCGATCGAGTTGCAGGATCACAAACTGCCCTGTGGAGGTTTCTAAAAAGCGTTCGGCCCGAGTACCCAGTGTAATCTGCTCCCCTAGTAGGTTGCGCACGGCGTCGGCCCGCTGTCCGGTGGCTTGGAAAAAATCTAAGAGTTGTTGGGGCGCAGCACTGCCCCGCACGAAGCTTCTCAGTTCGCCGATCGAAACCGTGGTGGCGCGATCGCGAAACTGGAGCCGTACCTGATCGATGGCTTCAGCGCTGGGGGTCATGCATACAAGACTGACACCCACCCCTAAAAACAAGGCAGGGAATGGGAATGAAAGCTGGAACGGCCTCTTCACGCGCGTTACTCCAAAAACACCTAACCTACACATTACAGGAGTTGATCAAGGGAGCAACGGATCGCAATCTTAAGATACACAGTAAATACACAGTGGCGCGGGTAGCTAACATCGGCCCCTCAGTCTGGCTCCGAACGATCAACCTCGAACGCCAATCCCTAATCACCCCTAACTCCGACAAAAACGACGACGACGATCGGACTCTGGCTCTTGCCAGGAATAGGCAAAATGGCTCACCGTCTCAATCTGGGGAACGCTCCGTTGGAGGGCCTGCATTTGCACCTCTAGGCTCGGTCGGTTCCCCTGGGATTCACCCCAACGCCCCGCAAGGGCCGGACGGACACTGGCTCCTGTGGTCAGGCTGAGAACTCGGCGGACCTCCTCAACGATACAACTGCCACTGCCGCACACCGAATAGGACATGGGGTGCCATTCCAGGTGGGCCGGGAACTGATCCCAGGGTTGCAGGCGCGAGTCAAACCCCTGGCCAATGACCTGGTTACCGGTGGGGAAAAAGACGGCCCCGGCGGTAATCCCCTGCTGCTGGGCGACCTGAGCCGCCATTGTGAGGAAATCAACCACCCCTTGGGCCGCATGGGAAACACTTAAAATCCACAGGTCCCGTTGCAGTTGGGCCTGGTTAGGCGGGGTCAGGGTTTTGGCCTGGGTGGCGTCGCGCCCCTGCCAGAGGGGGGTTGGCTCCTGGGCGAAACGGGTCCGGGCGGCGGTGATTTCCCCTTCAGTGATATAGCCTTTGCGGAGAAACTGCTGGATCAGTTCGCGCCCCTGGTTATTCTGCCCGCGTTGGAGCAGGGCCGACTGGGAGGCTTCGCCATAGACCCAGAGATCCTGCACCTTGGTGGCGATCGAGGCTGCCCCAGTTCCACGGGGATAGCGAATATAGTCAAACAAAATCCCATCCGGTCGTCGCCGCAGAACCGCTTGCAGCATTTGGGTATAGTCCTGGCGGGCCTGGGGATGGTAGGGATCGACAAAGGCTTGATCCGTATTATCCGGCAGTTGCAGGCTGACTTGACCTTGGCCATTGCGGGCCAGGACCCGCTGACGATCGGGCCGTTGGCCGTAGGAATAGCCAAAATTCATCGTGAAGACCCAGGCATAGACCTTCAGGCCCCGTTGTCGCCCCTTGTGAATTGCCTGGGCCAATAAATCCACATCACCTTGCTGGGGATTACGGATCACCGAGGGCCAAGCGGTGCGATTCTCATTCAGCGGGAGAAGAACCTGGCCATCGTAGAAGGCTTCCACATAGACCTGGTTATAGCCCTTGTTGACCACCTCATCCAGCAGGGCCTCCAATTGCCCCGGTTGGGTATCACAGGCATAGAGCCGCAGCCACAGGGCTTGATTTTTCGGCCAAGTGCGATCGCGGCACTGCTGCAACTGATTGGCCTGTTGCCGTACGATCTCCTCATAGCGCTTCTCGGCATCCCGCCCCCCTTTAATCGCAGCCTGCCGCAACCGCTCTTTTTCCGCAATACTGGCACTAGGCAACACACAGGTCCCCCCGCTCCGGGCTTGGGCACTCAGCAGAAACCCCGGACCAGCGAGGCTAGCGATGACCAGGAGGCTGGCGAAATACGATTGCCATCCAGGGGCAGGGGACGACGCTAGGGGGGGGTGGGCCATTCTACAACGTTCTCCCTAATGGGGCAGAGGGCAGAGAAAGCTGGATGAAATTGCGCCCTCATAGTAACGGCTATTCAGCGTAACGGCTATTCAGCGTAACGGCGATGGCGGGGTAACGGTAATTCAGAGATCTGCCTAGGGCAGCAGGCGGCCTACCCCACAAGATTGTTGGGCTGATATCTCTTGTGGAATAGCCGTCTCGGCTGTCACGTCAATGCGGTTGTTGCCGGGGCAGGCAGGCGGCCTACCCCACAAGACGTTGAGGCTACAGGCTAGCCTACCTGTTGCAAGATTTCATCATCTACGGAAAAGTCGATCGCGGCCTGTTCCCGTCCCGATGCCAGATAGTCATTCTGGAACGAATGGCGAAGACCCGAGATCAGATCGAATTGGGGATGCCAGTTCAGTTCCGTCATTGCCTTTTGGACGGAGGCAAAAAAATGCTGAACGCGCATGGGGAAGGCTTTTCGCTTGCCAAAATTAAACTGTTTGGGATCGTAATGGACCAACCGCAAATCTTCGATGGACTTACCCGCCGCGATCGCGCAGGCACGGGCCAGCCCGTCAAAGGTAACATAGCGATCGCCCGAAACGTTATACACTTGCCCGATTGCCTTGGAGTTGCCTAACACGGCCACCATTGCCAACGCGAGGTCATAACAGTGACCCCATTGGGTGAAGTGCTGGCCGTTACCGGGGATAGGGATAGGCCGATCGCGGACAATGCGATCGAAAAACCAGGCTTCCAAGTCGTTATAGTTTTGGGGACCATAGATATAGGTCGGGCGAATAGCGGTGAAGGGGAGTCCCTGGGCCTGGAGGTACGTCTCCGTCTCGTGTTTGCCCTTGTGGCGACTGTTGGGATCGATCGCATCGCCTTCCCGATGGGGCATCTGGTCCGACGGCAAATAGACCCCCGCCGAACTCATATAAACGAAATGCTGGACCTTGCCGTGGAAGAGATCGGCCAAGGGCTGGGTATCACTCAGCTCCCGGCCGTTGTTATCGTAAATCGCATCAAAGCTTTCCTTGGCTAATGCGGCCTGGAGTTGGGCAGCATCGGTGCGATCACCCTGGATTTGCCGCAGCCCCGCCACCGGGGCCGGACGATTCCCCCGATTAAACAGCACGACCTCATGCCCGTGCTCAACCAATAACTTGCTCAGATAGACCCCAATAAAGCGGGTCCCCCCCATGATTAAAATCCGCATGATCTTGACCGTTATCTAACCTGTATGCGTACTTTGAATGCCAGCATGGACATCGTTTAGTATGGAGAGCGTTCCTGTCTGCACCCACGTGAGGCACCGAAACCCTCGCCCTTCCCATTATCGGCACGGGAGTGTCCCTGGCAGCAGGCTCGTTCGCCCAGCGTCTTCCAAGAGAAATCGCGAAACCAACTGACTAGGGTCGGAAAAACCGGAAACCAGCGGTCTGGCTTTTAGCCGATGGCGAGGATGTCTACAGCCGATGGCGAGGATGTCTACACCGGATGGGTTATTGGCAAGTTGGGGACAAACCAGTATTCTTCTTAAGGTTGCTTAATATCAGCAGCGTTAGCGCCAACCCTCCTGAAGTGGGGCAGCCAACCATGATAAATACTGGTGTTTTGAGCCAGGTGTGTCCCTAGGGTGAGTTTGTGGCACCAATGGCGCACAGATGACGTGGAATGAAGTGGGAGCCTTATGCAAACGTTTCAGTTACTAACAGTGGGTGTGGGGACGGCCATTACGCTGGGGATGTCCTCCTCAGCCGTCTGGGGCAATCCGCAGGCGATCGCGCCAGAGGTGGCCCCCCAGTTCCAAGCATTGGATTTACGGTCTGTTCGCATTGGGTCTCCGTCCCCTAACGCCCCCGGCACCTTGGGGTCTGTTCAGTTCCTAACCGCCACGCAAGCAGCCCCGGCGACTGCTTTCACGGCCCTGATAACGCCCCAACTCAATCAGGTGCCACCGACCCTAGGGACAGCATCAGCCCCCCCGTTGCCGATCTTTCCCTCCCTGTTCGCTGCCTCTGTGCCTAACGCTCCCCTGAGTCTGGTCGCGATCGCGGATAAGGTCACTTTGCCTACCGTTGACGCTGAAAGTCCTGAAAGTGCTGCAAGTGTTTTTGACGCTGAAAGTATTACTGATAGCCATCCTGAAAGGGGTATTGACGCTGAAGCCGTCGGATCTGAAGAAGTTGATGCTGAGGCCAGTGCCACCAAGGGTGAACCTGGGGTAATTACAGCCAACAGCAGGACTGAAGCAGGACTGGAAGCTACTGAACCGGGAGCCGTCTTGGCAAATGCTGAAGACACAGAGCAGGCCGCAAATGCAGAGGGGATGGCTCCAGAGGCGAGTCCTGAAGTTGCAGCGAATAGAGATACCGATGTCGTCGATATCAATAGCAATGCCGATGCCGATGCTAATGCTGACACGGATGATGTAGTCGTCGCTGCCAATATCAATGCTGAGGCTAATGCTGATGCCAATATCGACGCTGACACAGATGATGCAGTCGTCGCTGCCGATATCGACGCTGAGGCTAATGCTGATGCCGATGCCGACACGGATACGGACACGGAATTAGAAGCTGCCCGATCGCCTGAATCTGTCGCGATCGCTGGAGCTACCTCCTCCCTTACCCCCCAAACGACTGCCCAGGTTACCCCAGCCAATACCCCTGTGGAAGTTAGCGCCGATGTGGAGGTTGACACCGAGGTAGAAACTAGTGACGGGGTGGAGGTTGACACCGAGGCAGAGGCTAATGATGATGCGGAAGTTGACACTGGGGCCGATACCCCTGATCTAGAGGCCACCACTTCGCTCCCCCTGACTGCGGCTACCCCCACCCCGCAAGCAGAGTTGCCGGAGGCCCGTGAACTGCAAGACACGCAAGCGGGCGATCGCGCGGAGGCCATCACCCCCAAAGCCGTGTCCGTCAACGATCCCTATACCAATACCGAGGGACCCATCCCTGAACTCAACCCCAATCCAGATTTGCTCTACCTACCCGATAAACCGGAGGAGGTGCAAATTCAGCTTACCCAACCAATTAATCTACGACAGGCCGTTGAGCAGGCCCTCAGTAATAACCTGCCCCTCCAAGACGCTCGCCTTCGCCTCGATCGCAGCCGTGCCCAACTGCGCGAAGCCCAAGCAGCATGGCATCCCACCGTCAACCTCCAAAGTGTCCTGCAACGGGTAGACTCCTCCAGCGCTGAGCGAACCAACCGTATCCGAGCGCGTAATGCCAATCCCTTAAACAACCTCTTGGGGACTGCCGACACCGTAACTCGCGCTTTTACTGGGCGGATTGGCATTGACTGGGCCGTCTTTACCTCTGGGCGACGCATGGCAAACATCCGGGCTGCCCGCCAACAGGTGCGGATCAGTGAACTGGAGGTCAAGCGGCAAACCGACGTCATCATTCTGGATGTCAGCAATAGTTATTTTGACTTGCAAGAAGCCGATGCCCAGGTGCGTATTGCCGAGGCTGCTGTCAACAGTGCCCAACAAAGTCTGCGGGATGCCCAACTGCAATTCCAGGCCGGGGTGGGCACCCGCTTCGATGTCCTGCGGGCAGAAGTCCAATTGGCCAATGAAAAACAAAATCTGACCAATCGCCTCGCCCAACAACAGGTGGCCCGTCGTCAACTCTCCCAACAATTAAACGTGCCCCAAACCGTAAACCTCGTGGCCAGTAGCCGTGTGGAAGTGGCGGGCACTTGGCGCATCCCGCTTGAGGAAACGATTATCCAGGCATACGAAAACCGCCCTGGCCTAGAACAGCGCTTAGCAGAACGCGAATTGCGCCGCCAGCAGCGCCGCGCTGAATTAGCCGCCACCCTACCCCAGATCGGTGCCTTCGCTGACTATGATGTCCTCAAAAATCTGGATGATGGCATTGGGTTTACCGATGGGAATACGGTAGGGGTACGACTAGATTGGCGGCTCTATGATGGGGGGGCTGCGCGGGCACGAGCCAGACAGCGAGCGATCGAGGCTGAAATCGCGGAAGTCGGCTTCTCCGATATTCGTAACCAAATTCGCTTTGAAGTTGAGCGAGCCTACTCCAACCTCCTCTCCAACTTTGAAAATATCGATACCGCTAAACTAGCCGTTGATCAAGCGGAAGAAGCCCTACGGCTAGCGCGGTTGCGGTTCCAAGCCGGGGTGGGTACCCAAACAGAAGTAATTGATGCGGAAACGGACTTGACCAATGCGCGGGGCAACCTGCTGCAAGCCGTGATTAACTACAACCGCTCCCTGGCAACCCTGGAACGGGCAGTGAGTTTACCGATCGCTGAATCGCAAAGCATCAATGAGGGCAGTGGTACACCCATCATCAATGGGGGTGGGAGTGGTTCATAGCGGCAGCTAAGCGTTCGATCGCCTGATCCGCCGTAATCAGGCGTTTGAGCACCACATTGCCGATCGTCGGCGAATTGTGGGCCTCTTCCTGGTGCTGAGGATCGGGCATCACTTCCACCATCAGGACAGCATCCTCAGCCCGGTATAGCCAGAGGGTTTCCTCGTCTTCTCGAATGTAGAGATCGAGTCGTCGAATATCGGGAGGCCGTCGCCATGCGGCCTCATTCCAGAGGCCCCCAAATTCCCACACACGCCCCAAAATCCAGCCTTCGGAGAGGAAAAAATATTTCACAGCGGCAATGCCTGTTGATACGCAATGTTGACACGCAATAAGTTGACACGTAATAAATTGATACGCAGTCAAAAGAACCGAGTGCCTTCGCCTTCAGTCGGTCGAATCGTCCGGTTCTCAGTATAGTGCTTTTAGCAAGTGCTTTTAGCCAGGGGAACGTTGGAGAGTGGGGAGCTGGTTTGGGCTAGCTAATCTCATCGGGATCAATGCCCAGTTCCCGGAGTTTAGCAGCCAACGCAGCACTGCGTTGACGTTCCTGTTCGGCTCGCTGGTGTTCGGCTGCCGCCCGTTGACGCTCCTGTTCCACCTTTTGTTGTTCTTGTATGGCCGACTCTTCTGGAGTCGGGACTAACTCACCAGCCGACGTGAAAAACCTCAGTTGGTCTTGGTACACCCCTAGGTATAGCCCTAACTGCTTACTCCAGAGCCACCCTTGCTCCGTCGGTGCGATCGCGGCATAGACCCCATTGACCAGATGAAATCCGGCAAACTCTAAACTATGGGGATCAAACCAAAAGTAATCGGGTGTGCGGAAAATATCTTGATAGATTTGCTTTTTCGAGCCACGGTCTTGATTCGCTGTTGAGTAGGACAGGAGTTCCACAATGACATTAGGGTACTTGCCCTCCTCCTCCCAGACCATCCAACTTTTGCGGGGGCGTTTTTCCGTATCCAGGACCACAAAGAAATCGGGACCGCGAAAATCCTCGGTTTTGAGTTTACGGGCGCTGTAGTAGATGGTGAGATTTCCCGCTGCGAAGTAGTCCGTGCGATCGCGCCAGAGCCAGTCTAGGCATTTGAGCAGCAACAGGAGTTGTTGGAGATGCTGATAACTTTCCAATTCCGGTTCGTCACTATCCAGGTCAGTGGGCGGTAGGACCACCCAAGGCGGTAGGTCTCCCGTGTCACTTAGGGCCGTAGGTGCCGGGAGTCCAGTCATTGGGGGGGTGTCTGGCAGGGCAGCAGACATGGGCATTGGGTAAGAGGGATGTGTTCAGTCTATCAAAGGGGGCCGGGGCATTGGCGACGCGGATCTGGACATAGAGGAAGGAAGCATCCCAGAGTTGTGTGATGATACCGAATGCGGATGCCGAATGGTTATTCTGAGGCGAGAATGGCCTCGTACTGGCTGATCGTAATGCGACTGCTGTTATATAGGGTTTCCGCAATTTCTGTAAGGGTCATCACCGCATGGGCATGGTAGCCCGCCGCTTGGAGCCGTTCCTTCACCCCCCGTTCGTGGTCGATGAGGACGACAATATCGTTAACAACAAGGCCCGTTGATTGCAGCTTTTGGGCGCCTGTGATCGCGCTTTTGCCACTGATCAAAATGTCATCCACGACGACGATCGTTTCCCCCGCTTGGAAATGGCCTTCTACCATACGACGGGTGCCGTGGGCCTTGACCTCTTTGCGGGGATAGATCATGGGATAGTGAAGGTGGAGGGCTAGGCCAGTGGCGATCGGCAGGGAGCCGTAGGGAATACCGGCGATGCGATCGAATTGGAGGGGTTTCATGAGGGTCGCGTAGGCGCTCACAACCTGGTGGAAAATTTGCGGCTGGGAAATGATTTTGCGCAGATCAATGTAATAGGGGAAGGTCGCCCCCGATGCCTGCACGTACTCGCCAAACAGGATGCAGCCAATGTCGTAGAGTTGCAGAATTAAATCCTGGTGGGGTTGGGGATTAACCAAGCAGACATCCGGTAGCCACACCTGGCAACTGGGCGAGTTTTGCGATCTCTGTTCCCGCACCTGGTTCACCGCTTGGCGAAAATCCTGAATGGTGGTCTGGGCCGTAGGTTCCAGCAAGAGATCGGGAGGAATCGAGATCAACAGATTCTCGCCATTGGCATCCAACCCCGCAACCAAGCCCTGCATCCAGGCCGCATCCTTGGCCCGCCAGCGATCGAGGCAATCGGTGCCAGTGGAGAGGATTAATCGTTCCGGCGCGATCGCCCGCACTGGCTCCAACAAGGTCGGGGTCATCGTCGTCACCTCTAGGCCCAACTGCTCCGGCGGTCCCCAATTTTGCGCTTCCTGCACCAGATGGAGATAGAACGCCTGGTCCGGTTGGGGGAAGGCTTGCAAAATCGCCGCTGAGGGATTGGTTGTCACGCAGAGAACAAACACCGCCTTATCGGCATAGACCAGAAATGGGGCCACCTGATCCTGTCCCGCATAGGGACTGAGGGTCACCGCATCTACCTGCCAGGTTGCAAATGCCGTACTGGCAAACAGGGTACTGGTTTCCAGGTCCGCATATTTGGCATCCAGGATCGTGGGCAGGTGGGGGGGAATGGCCTGTAAAACGGTTTGCAACAGGTCCAGCCCTGCGGCCCCCCAGGCTTGGTAGTACCCCAAGGACAGCCGATAGGCACACACCCACTCCGCAGACTGCGCGATCGCGGTCAGCAGCCAATCCCGCACGGTGGCCAGAGAATCGATCGCGGTGGGGTCTGGCAGCAGGTCCTCCAAGTCGGGATCAAGTTCCAAGCAGAGCAAGGTCTGGTTGGTCGCGATCGCCTGCGTCAGTTTTTGGTAAAAATCCATTGGCGGTTACCTGCCCTACCCTAGCGGCCTGTTTCCCATTAGTTTCCCATTAGTTTCCCATTACTTTAATGCATCGCCAGGCATCGCCAAGGAATGCATCGCTAAGGGGACACCGTGTGGTTGGCACCCACAGCGATAGGGGATAGCCAACCAAACCCGGTTACGGAGCTTAGGCGGTGACCGCTGCGGGATCGTAGCTTGGGGGCGGCAATTGTCCCCCAATCATGTGGCCCAGGGTGGCGATCGTGACTTCAGCCGTCTTCAGGGGAGCCGACACGTGTCCGCCACTAAACACGAGGATGCGATCGCTGTACTGGACAATCTCATCCAGATCCGACGACGTGAAGATAATGGCTGTCCCCGTCTGGCACCGCGCTAACAATTGTTGCCACACCCAGAGGGAGGATTCCATATCTAGGCCACGGGTTGGATGTTCCATCAGCAACAGGTTCAAGGGCGTGGGTAACAGAGCCAGTTGGGTACGCTGTTGGTTCCCGCCGGAGAGCGTTTCCACCCGTGTGCTGGGGCGTCCGCGAATATTGAACCGGGCAATCGCCTCCTGGGTTGCCGTTAACACCTGTCGCCAGTTAACAAACCATTGTTGTGCAGCCGTCCGGACCGCCACATGCTCTTGAATTGACAGCCCTGGGATTAACCCCTCCTTGAGGCGATCGGCAGGGAGGAAACCCACCCCGGCCTGTTGATAGGCTCGGTAGGGTTGGTGGGTCAGATCAACGCCATTCACCCGTAGGGTGCCCGCCTGTGCTGCCAGTAACCCAGCACACAGCAGCAAGAACGATCGCTGGCCACTCCCCTCTAATCCAGCTAACCCGATCACCTCCCCCGGTTGGACCCGCAAGTCAGGCATCTGAAGGGCTAGGGGGGGGTCTTGCCAAATGAGGTCCTGTAACTGAAGCATCGGTTGGCTTGACTCGCCCCTGGAAGCTAATTTGGGAGTGGGTTGGGCCAACTCACGCCCAAACATCAGGCTGACCAGATCCGCTGTCGGGCAGGGAAGGGTTCGGGAGCCGACGACCTGCCCCTGGCGCATGACGGTGATCGTGTGACAAAGTTGCTGCACGTCCGCTAGTTTATGGGACACCAGGATCAACGATCGCCCGGTCTTGGCGAGTGCCTGGATCGCGGTAAACAACGCCTGTTTTTGGCTAGCTGAGATCCCGGTGGTGGGTTCATCTAAAATCAGGGTTTGGACCCCAAGGGCCAGGAGGCGCAGGAGTTCAAGTTGCTGCCGTTCCCCCACCGTCAAACTGGCAACGGGGCGATCGGGGTCAAGGATAAAGCCTAGGGAGTCGGCGAGGGTACGCAACTGGGTACGCGCCGCCCGACGCGACAGGATCCAGGGTCCCGTTTGTCCGATGCAGAAGTTTTCTAAGACAGACAGGGGCGGAAAGTCCAGGGGGTCCTGGTGGAGCATCCCAATCCCCGCCGCGATCGCGTCTGCCGGGGAACGGATGGCAACGACTCGCCCGTTGAGTCGGATCTCGCCCCCATCGCGCCGGATAAAGCCACTCAGGACCTTGACCAGGGTACTTTTACCGGCACCGTTCTCGCCGAGGAGGCCGCAAATACTGCCTGCGGGGACGGTCAGGGAAACCCGATCGTTGGCCAGCACCGGACCGAAGCGTTTGGTAATGTCAATCAGTTCAACCTGCATGGGCGATCGTTTCGGATTGGCTAGGGGCTAGGGAGATTATTCTTAAAAATTATGACTGATTTAGCGATCGCTAGCTGTGGGATCGGGGATGACTCAAACACAGCAGGAGATCTGTACCGGTCCTCTACACATCAAACTCCTGCTTAAGTTGAGCAACCCAGGCTTTAATACAAATATTGGTTAACTCGAATTGATTATGTGCATCGATCGCTAAACCAACAAACCTTCCATCTTTGACCGCCTTTGAAGCACTATAATCATAACCATTTGCTGGCCAATAGCCAACGGTTATTCCGCCTAGAATTGTGATTTTTTCCTCTAAGATGCCTATTGCATCCTGAAAATTATCAGTATAACCAATCTGATCGCCAGCGCCAAAATAAGCAACTTTCTTGCCAATAAAACTAATGGTATCTAGCCCATTAGAAAAATACTCCCAGTCACTCTGAAGATTACCAATATCCCAGGTTGGACAACCGATGATAATACATTCATAACGTTCAAAGTCACTAGCACTGGCTTCAGCGATATTATGTAGATCAACAATTTCAGGACCACCAAACTCTTTCTGGATTAACTTAGCCGCCGCTTCTGTTGTCCCTGCTTGAGTACCGTAGAATAGACCAATTTTAGCCATATTGACTCCTACAATTACATCGTCAGAACTAAATTAGATTTCTCTTGAACCTTAATAGTACCGACCGATCAACTGATTGCCTATTGGAGAAGCCTAACATCAAGCAGATTTTTTAAGCGATTTTTCTCCTGGGTAATGTGGGATATAAATCCAGAGTTTTGGTCGAATACATTGTCGCTTATCTTGTTGTTGGCATTGTCCATTAATTAAAGCCACATCAGCATCAGAAACATCTTGATGATGAGCATCAGCCATAGCGGCATAATCGGTGATCAAGTTAGATGTTATAGATTGAGTTGTAGATTTAGGGTGCGCTAGAGAAGCAGATGTCGTAATTTCGGGTTTAACAGATGGAATCGGCACCTGAAAGTGGCATTCACGACAATACCAGTACAGGCCCTCGGAGCCAATGTAACGGAGTAGCTGACTAGAACAACAAATACAATTCATGCTTAATAAAAAAAACTAGCAAGTCAAACACGAAAGCAAATAACCTAAAGCACGAGAGATTAAGAAGGAATGAATGGATAGAATATGTTATTATAATTTCCTATCCATTCAATAGCTGCTTACTGGTACTGCAAACTAAGCTTTTGTCTGGACGGTTTCCATTGCACTCAAGGCTTTTTCAACCCGACGAAAATCAAATCCCATCGCTCGTAATGCGTGCCACAAATGTCCTTGTAAAAAGAAGAATGCCAGGAAGAAGTGGGCATTCGCTAACCAAGCACGTGGAGTATGGGCACCCATCGGCAAATGGACTGTATCCGCAAAGTAGGGACTAATCCCTAACTTCACTTCTAAAACCGGGCCATAAAACTCTACAGGATAGGCCAGTGTATTCACTGAACAGAAATAGGCCGCCACAAAACCCGCTAGGGCAATTCCCCCCAGCGCATAGGACAGAATCGCCTCACCCGAAAAGATCAGTACCTTCCTCGCCCAAGACAGGGGAGGAACTAAGATATGCCAAATCCCCCCCGCAATCAGCATGATGCCAACATAGATGTGCCCCCCCACTAAATCCTCGAGGTTATCCACGCTGGCAAAATGCGTTTGATAGCCATAGATCGTTAGCGGGTCCAGGGTTGGTTCCGTCACTACCCGCACCGTTTGGCTGGCTGCGTCATATAGCCCACCCCAGTACATGGCCTTACCGACTAATAGGAGAGCACCCAACCCTAAAAAAATCAGATGGTGCCCCAAAATCAGTCCTAGCTGCTTGGGATCAGTCCACTCGAAATGAAAACGCTTCGCCTGTCCATCGGCTGTTTTGAGATCCTCTGGGGCCTTGATGGTGTGAAAAATCGCACCGGCACCCAGCACGGCTGACGCAATTAAATGAACAGACCCAACCACAAAGTAGGGATAGGTGTCCACAACCTGACCGCCTTTACCAATGCCTAACCCTAAGGTTGCGAGGTGTGGGAGCAGGATCAACCCCTGTTCCCCCAGCGATCGGTTCGGATCAAACCGCGAGATCTCGAATAGTGTCATCGCTCCGGCCCAAAAAACGATCAAGGCAGCTTGAGCAACATGAGCCGCGATAAAAAGACCGGAAAGATTGGCAAACCGGGCATTCCCTGCCCACCAGTCATACTTGACCTTCGGATTATCGTAAGTCTGCATACGTTTGGTTAGCTCGTTATAGTTCATGGTCAAGGCTCACTTATTGATTATTATTCTCAATAAGTACCTGGTCTCAATTTAGGCTTAATCACAATAGTTGTCAATCTTAAAATATAAAGAAATGTAAACGGAACCGTACTCTCTGGTTCTGAATCAATCCATGCTAAAGGAGTAAAAGCCAGTCATGATAGGAATTTCAGGCTTTGCAGGAAGGAATAATCTACAGCCTTTTTGGTATATATGAACTATATAATTACTTGTCTAGGATAGACGAGGCAGGGGATGCAGCTCTGGAGCAATCTTTTATAAAATCGCTATATTTAATCAATTATTAGAGCCAAGACTAGCGCCAATCCGTTGAGCAAATTCTGGGTTGTTTGATTGGAGTCAAGCGGAGGCTTGGCCCGATCGCTCAGGACTGGGCACCTTTTGGCTGATCCAGATTGGGACGCTGAAGCCTTCACCAAACCTAGGGGCTTAGGGGCTAGGCAGCTCTTTAGAGACGTTGCTTCAGGGTTTGCTCGGCCTGCTCCATCAGTTGCATTTGGGAGTTGCGTTCGGGTTCGCCCGGTTGGGGGTGGCGTTGAAGGTAGCTACCATCGGGTTGCAGATCCCAGGCAAGGCGGTTGTCGGCCAGCATGAGATGCAACAGATCAATCAATTGGGTAGCTAATTCCGGATCGGCGATCGGGGTGATGGCTTCGACGCGGCGATCGAGGTTGCGCGGCATCCAGTCGGCACTGCCAATGTAAACTTCGCGATCGCCGTTATTGTCAAAATAGAAAACCCGCGAGTGTTCTAGGTACCGCCCAACAATACTCATCACCCGAATGCGATCGCTGACCCCTGGGACACCGGGACGTAGACAGCAGATTCCTCGGATAATGAGATCAATCTCAACGCCCGCTTGGGAGGCTTCATACAACTTAGCAATCATGGTCGGGTCCACCAGAGAGTTCATCTTGGCAATAATTCGCCCGCAATAGCCTTGTTGGACCTGATCGATTTCCCGCTGAATTAAGGCCAACATCCGATCGCGCATATTGACCGGGGCAACGAGTAGCTGGCGATAGCTGTGTTGACGGGAATATCCCGTGAGGTAGTTGAACAGATCGGTCAGATCGGCTCCCAATTCCTCACGACAACTGAGTAAACCTAAATCGGTATAGAGCTTTGCCGTCTTAGGGTTATAGTTCCCCGTACCAATATGAACATAGCGACGGATCTGATCGCCTTCTTGACGCACAACTAACATAGTCTTGGTATGGGTTTTCAGACCGACCACACCATAAACAACATGCACTCCAGTATTTTCTAATTGCCGCGCCCAGTTAATATTATTTTCCTCATCAAAGCGAGCTTTTAACTCAACGAGGGCAGCAACTTGTTTGCCATTTTCCGCAGCAGCAATGAGAGCCTGGACGATCGGAGAGTCGCCAGAAGTCCGATACAAGGTCATTTTAATCGCTAATACCTGGGGATCATAGGCGGCACAGGTAATAAACTGTTGGACAGATGCGGCAAAGGATTCGTAGGGATGGTGAACCAGAATATCCCCCTCGCGAATAATAGCAAAAAATGCCTCCGTATCCTCTGGGCTTAGGGATTCATGACTGCTTTCCAGTTCACTAAACCGTTGAAACCGGGGCGGAACCACAGGTGCCCAAGGGGGATCTTGATGATCAGGTAGGGGCAGGGTAAGGAAGTACATTAAATCCTTAAGATTCAGTAAGCCTTCCAGGGAATAAACATTCTGCTCACCCACCTTTAATTCGTGCATTAATCCAGTTCGCAGGTGATCAGGCATGGCAGATTGCACCTCTAGGCGCACAACAAACCCGGCGAGTCGTCGCTTACTAATTTCCTGCTCGATCGCCAATAATAAATCATCCGCTTCATCTTCCTGCACGGGAAAATCAGCATCACGGGTAATGCGAAACACGTAATATTCCTGGATATTCATCCCCGGAAATAAAAACTCCAGGTTATGGGCGATCACCTGCTCCAGGGGCACCCCCACCCAGACACAATCCTCGCCATGCTGTTGTAATTGTGGGGGAAAACTAATAAAGCGAGGCAAAATATTGGGCACTTTAACCCGTGCTATACGTTCCTTGCCCGTTTCCGGATCTTGCACCACGACTAACAGATTCAAGCTGAGATTGGAAAGACGCGGGAAGGGGTGGGCTGGATCGACTGCAAGGGGTGTGAGGACTGGAAATACCCGTTCTTCAAAAAAATGGCGGAGATATCCCCGTTGTTCCTGGTTCAAATCAATATAGTTGAGCAGATGAACCCCTACCTCAACTAATTTCTGGCGTAATTCCTGTTCAAAATAGCGATGCTGTTCTGTAACCGTCTGGCTTAAGCGATCGCGGATTTCATCCAACTGCTCTTGTGGTGATCGTCCATCCGGGGTCAGCTTACGCACATCCGCATCCACCTGCTCCATCAGCCCAGAAACGCGGACCATAAAAAATTCATCAAGATTCGCACTAAAAATTGCAGCGAATTTTAGACGCTCCAACAGCGGATTGCGCTCATCCTTAGCTTCATGCAGGACGCGACCATTGAATTCCAGCCAACTTAACTCCCGATTTAATAAATAGTTACCTTGGCTCAGCTTATTCGCGATCGCGGTTTTTTGGGTCTTGGGCATAATCAGGTCATTATAAAAAGGTAAAAAACCAGACTTGGGGGATAAGCATCTTGCCTACCACCAGCACACTCACACCTCGCCTACCACCACAGGTCCGTTGTTACTCAGTCATTGAGGCTACTTAAACACGGGATGTTTAAGCCTAATTTAACAGGCGTGAACTCATCCCTGCGACCAGACCCCATATAAAAACCACCAAGACACGAAGACACAAAGGTAACCCCAAACTTTGCGAACCTTAGTGACCTTGGTGCCTTAGTGGTTCAGTCCGGCATGGATTCAATCACTCCCCTAAATCGCACAACTTAAATCCCCGTACTTCTGCGAGAACAGCAGATTCTCCCGGTAATCTACCGGACAATCAATCACCGCCGGGACCTCCTGAGCCAAAGCCGTTTTCAAAACCGGCACCAACTCCGTTACCGCCTCCACCCGATAACCCTTAAGCCCCATGCTTTCCGCCAAGCGCACAAAGTCCGGGTTACCGAACTTAACAAAAGTCGATTTCCCAAATTGGTTCTGCTGCTTCCACTCGATCAACCCGTAGCCACCATCGTTGAAAATCAGCGTCACAAAGGGAGTACCCACCCGCAGCGCCGTTTCCAACTCCTGGCAGTTCATCATGAACCCTCCATCCCCCGTCACCGCCACAATTTTACGCTGCGGGTAGATCAGTTTCGCCGCGATCGCGCCAGGAATCGCAATCCCCATCGCCGCAAAGCCATTGGAAATCAAACAGGTATTGGGCGTATCGCAATGGTAATGGCGGGCCATCCACATTTTGTGTGCCCCCACGTCGGAAATTACAATGTCCTCCGGTCCCATCACCTGCCGTAGGTCATAAATCAGTTTTTGCGGCTTCACTGGAAAGCCATCATCGGCAGCATACTGCTCATAGTCAGCACGGATATCGCTGCGCAGCCGCAGACCCACCGGATCAGGTTTGCCACTGCGATCGGCCCGTCGCGACAACTCCACCAGCGAGTCGGAAATATCCCCCACAATTTCCACCTGGGGAATATAGCTACTATCAATTTCGGCATGGGTTGCGCCAATGTGAATAATTGGGATCTCCCCATTGGGGTTCCAACGTTTAGGCGAGTACTCGATCAAGTCGTAACCCACCGCGATGACCAGATCCGTTTGATCAAACGAGCAACTAATATAGTCCCGTTGTTGTAGCCCCACCGTCCACAGGGCAAGGGGATGGGTATAGGGAATGACCCCCTTACCCATAAACGTATTCGCGACGGGAATATTCAGGCGGGTGGCAAACTCGGTCAGGGCCTCACTGGCGTGGGCACGGATGGCCCCGTTCCCTGCCAAAATCAAGGGATTTTTGGCATGGCAAATCAGTTGGGCCGCCCGATTAATGCTCTGGTAGGCCGCATAGGTTTTTTCCAGTTCATCCCGCCTCAGGGGTTCTCCAGTCGCAGGCATCGCCGCAATATTTTCCGGCAGGTCAATATGCACCGCCCCCGGTTTTTCCGTCTGTGCCCGCTTAAAGGCCCGTCGCACCACCTCTGGCGTAATGCTGGGCCGCACAATCTGGGTATTCCACTTGGTCACCGGGCTGAACATAGCCACCAGATCGAGGTACTGGTGGGATTCGATATGCATCCGATCGGTCCCCACCTGTCCCGTAATCGCCACCAGCGGTGCCCCATCTAAATTGGCATCAGCCACTCCCGTCATCAGGTTCGTTGCCCCCGGTCCCAAGGTCGAGAGGCACACCCCCGCCTTCCCCGTCAGGCGGCCATAGACATCAGCCATAAAGGCTGCCCCCTGTTCATGGCGGGTCGTAATAAACTGGATCGACGATTGTTCGATCGCCTCCAGTACTTGTAAGTTTTCTTCCCCCGGCAGGCCAAAGATATACTCAACGGCCTCGTTCTCCAAACAGCGCACAAGCAACTCAGCGGTATTCATAGGGCTATTCTCCATTTAATGATTGGCATCCCCAATCCCAACCTTGACAACGCCTGACAATTGGTGAGCCACCCCTTTTCCTAGCATGCCCTGGGAATGCCGTAGCCTCACCAGCACTAGAAAAATCTCGACCCCAAATCCACGGACTCCTGAGACAGCCTGTCTCTGACTCGTCCGCCGATCGCAGCGTCTGCCAACAGCATCATGACCCAACTCGTCCAGCGCGTCTTCCTACCTTCCAGCTTGAGCAAAAATACGGAACATTGCCGAGGAAAGTTGGCCCTGATTTTCAGCTTTTCGTGACATGGCTAGTTGCCGGTTGTCCCCGTTGAGTAGCTCAGGGGGGAAGGCTTCAGCAGCATCGGGCACCCCAATGATTGATGGGCCACCCTAGCCAGATGGCTGGAACCTTAAACAATCCGCTTAATCAGGGACAGATCGATCGCACCAAAATTGGTTGTCAGGGCTAGATTCATATTTTCCAATGCCTTGACTAACCACTGGACAGCATCGTCATCAAAATTTTCGTAGTGGTTGAAGAGGATTGAGAACCGCTTCTCTAGGTAGGGCTTGACCTTGCGGCAAACGAGGATAATCTTGAGCAGCAAGCCAGTGGTCGCTGCTGGACCTAGATTCGAGAGTAGGTCCACAAACACATAGTGCTGGGGTTGATTCGCACTTTCAACCACCAGAAAGTTCAACAGTTGGCTACAGGTCCGCACCACTAGGAAGTCGCTAGGACGTTGGGAGTCGCTCTGGGGTAGGGTATTTTGCAGATAGCCATACAGTTGGTTGTAAAACTGGCGCTTACCATACTCCGCCGCGATCGAGGAGGTAATGTAGCGATAGAAATCCTCCTTGAAAGCCCGGTAGGTCTGGATCTGGGAGCTATGGGCGGTAAAATGACGAGCCATTTCCTGGTAGCTATAGCCACTATCCACCCGACCCACAAATTGCTTCAGGGCTAAGTAAAGTTCACGATCGTTCAGCAGGGTGGGGTTACTGACCGGTCGAATCAAGTTTGTCGCATTGGCCTTATCCCTAGAGGCGGGATAGGCCCGCCGAATTTGATAGGTGACATATCTGGAGAGATCTACCTCAAACTGTCGTTGTCGCTGCTGTTCAAGCTGATCAATAACCTGCTGTTGTTCGTAGGAACTGTCTTCGCTCAGCAGACAATGGCGGTAGAGATAGGGATAACGCTGGATCAGCGTGCCAAGGGACCGCGACCCATTGCGGGCTTCGATCGCCTGACTCATCACCCGCGCTAACCGCTTCAGGGTTGTATATTGCTCCGTTTGGAGAAAGTGTTGGATCAACTCTTGCAGGCGACGGGCAGAGCGGGAGCGATACAGGCCAGCGCGTGGATTACCCGGTGGCTGCTCGAACAGGGAGATCAATTCAGGAATGGCCGCAAAGTGCTGGGGCTGCATCTGCCAGCGGTTAATTAAGATGTGACAGCAACGGTTAATGATGAAGTGAAACCGTTGGTTGACTTCGCGGGAACTCACGATGCGCTCAAGAGCAGCCGCAACTTCCATATCAGGGTAATTGCCACTGCCCAGGAACAATGTCCGGAAGCGCTCAATCAGGCGGGCTGGCGACTCCAACTGTGACCAATAGAGTAGATGATCATATAACTTTTGCTCATCCACCGTAGTTTGCCGATAGTGTTGTTCAAACAAAGTAGCCACTTGGATTACACGCTCCTACGCCTTCGCTCTTAATGCCAGATATCGGGACTTAGACTGGCCATGCTCCATGATGCAGAAACTGTCAGGATTCGGGTCTTAAACGAGGCCCAGCAAGCTGAGTGGAAAAGCTCGTACTTCTTCCAGTATACATCCCTACCTAGCCACTTTTTCTAGGGACTATTAAAGGGTTACACAGACGAATTGAAAATTACGGATGGTAGTGCCCGATTTACCTCATTGATGGGTCTAATATTTTTTCTTAAATGATGCCGGGGCCACAACGCCTTCCCACACCGCCTTCACTGGTCGCTTAAAGTTTTCTAATTAATTTAGCAGGCAAGGTCTGTCAAGCATAATTACATACCAAAAACTAATGAAAAGATAAAGTATTGGTGGTGTTTCACCGTTGAGCTTAGGTTGAGCTGAGTCGGGGTGTTGCTCAGGTCGGATTGTCGGGTTGAGCTGGACCTTAGAGTTAGCTGAATCCCTCTAGCCCGGTGCTTAAGGGAATTTGACTCCCAACGGTAGGAGTCACTGATTACCAAGGCACATCGGAGCAACCACGGACTTTTTAGTACTATTATTGTTGAACTTCAGGTGACACCCCCGTACTTGTGTAAAGTAGCCATGAAGATACCCGGCTCAACTTCCCCTTTTTAATGAAGATTGTGTGTAACGCCCTCTCTCCCTCCGTTAAGTATGCTGTATTTACCTAGGTCCATGGACGATCGTATGACTGGTCAGATCTCCCTCGCAGATATCCAGCAGGCGCTTAACTTGCCCATTGCCCCTGATCTTGTATCAGGAAATGAAAGCGGGATCAAGGGTATTTCAACGGACAGCCGCAGTCTCCAGCCTGGTGAACTATTTGTGGCACTTAAGGGGAAAACCTTTGATGGCCACCAATTCATCCCGTTGGCCCAGGAGCGAGGCGCAGTTGCCATCATTGTAGATGCAGCGGTTAACCTTCCCCCTTTGCCCCAGCCCCAAGTGCCGTTGCTACGGGTTAAAGACACGTTGATCGCTTATCAGACCCTAGCCCAATGGTGGCGTATGCACTGGCAAATTCCAGTGATCGCTGTCACAGGATCGGTGGGAAAAACAACCACTAAGGAACTGATTGCGGCGGTATTACGGACGATCGGCACCCCGCCCCATCGCGAGGTCCTCAAGTCCCAGGCCAACTACAACAATGAGATTGGCGTACCGAAAACACTCTTGCAGATGGGCCCCGAACACGCCTATGCCGTCATTGAAATGGGGATGCGCGGGCGGGGTGAGATTGCCCGTTTGGGTGAGATTGCCCGTCCAGATGTGGGCGTGATTACCAATGTTGGGACAGCCCATATCGAGCGGTTAGGGTCGGAGCAGGCGATCGCCGAAGCCAAATGTGAACTGCTGAGTACCTTACCCCCAACTGGCATCGCGATCCTCAATGCCGATAATCCTCGCCTGATGGCAACGGCAGCAACGGTTTGGTCAGGGACGGTCTTCAGCTATGGGCTAACGGCGGGCAACTTCCGGGCCGAATTGACCCCAGCCCATACCCTCAAGTGGCAAGGGTTGGAATTCCCAGTTCCCCTCCCCGGCCAACACCAAGCCTTGAATTACCTGGCTGCTCTGGCGGTAGCCCATGCCCTAGGGTTAGATCTCGCCCCCCTGCAAGCGGGCATATCGGTGGAGTTACCGGGAGGACGAGGACGGCGCTATTGCCTGGAGCCGGATATTGTGTTGCTGGATGAAACCTACAATGCAGGGGTGGAGTCGATGACAGCGGCATTACACCTGCTGGCCCAAACCCCTGGGCAGCGTCGGATTGCGGTTCTGGGCACCATGCGCGAGTTGGGCGAGTGGTCAGTGCCCTTACATCGCCAGGTTGGTCAGGTGGTCCAGCGCCTGAATTTAGATCACCTCCTCATCCTGGCCGATCCGCCAGAGGCGGCTGCCCTGGCCGAGGGAGCGGCTCCCCTCGTGGCGGAGGCATTTCCGGATGCATCGGCCTTACTTGCCCGCCTGCAAGCCTTGATCCAACCGGGCGATCGCCTATTGTTCAAAGCCTCACGAGCGGTAGCGCTCGATCAAGTGGTTGACCAGGTTAAAACTTGGTTTCCCACCGTGGAAGACTTCGCTCCCTAGGCTCAACGCGACGGACCCTTTACTCTGACGCAACCTGGGGGAGGCCCATGCTGTAGTTAAGCACACGGCAGTTAAGGTTGTAGGAGATTTCCCCCTTTTGCAGGAGGGCACGAATAAAGTGTTCCAGGTCGGAACCAATTCGCCGCAGATTGTAGTCGGTGAGATCTTGTCCGGCGTAGGCATCGACGAGCTGATCGAACTGACGATAGACTTTTTGCAGTGCCGTGTCGGTCCAGTTGAACTCGTTGTCTGGATCAATATCCAAGCTAAGGGCAGTCTCGCTGGGAACTAACTCGCCGTCTTGAACTTCGGCGGCAAAAATGCGGATATGGCGAGTTGTGGACTTCAGCAGCATGGCAAGTGTAATGACGCAAGGTGAACTAGGTTTTATTGTAAGTTCCCAGTACCCTCTTTGTTGCCGATCTTTTCGGGAACATCTTCAGGACGATGCTACCCGCCCCTAAGTGGATCTACTTACCCTTAACCATAAGGCCGTCCTTGTGCGGGGTACCCATGACGGTCACGATCGCTTCTTGTTGCCGTGAGTAGGCTGAATCGCTTAATTGGAATGACTATGAAACTGTTATTTATTCGCCATGCCCAGTCGATCGGTAATCAGGAGAAGCGGATGCAAGGACATGCTGATTTTGCCCTTTCTGTGGAGGGGGAGAGTCAGGCGGAACGCCTAGCTCAACGTCTGCTGGCCGAATCTTGGGTTCCCACCTATATCTATAGCAGTCCGTTGAAGCGGGCAGCACAAACGGCAGCCATTTTGCTAAACCACTTCCAAACGGCTCCCCTGCCAGCGGCGGTGAGTGATTTGATTGACAGTGCCGATGCTCCCCCCTTAGACAGTGGCACCAAACCGGGGCTCTGTCCCCCAATCCCGGTGGAGTATGCGGATGAGTTGATGGAGTTTCAGAATGGGATTTTTATGGGACTGACCTGGGCAGAGGCACAGCACCGGTATCCTGACCTCTGCCAACGCCTAGGGGCTTCCCTGGACTGGATTCAGATTCCGGAAGCGGAAAGTTTAACCACAGCCCGCGATCGGGCACAGCAATTTATCCAGCGGTTACTGGGTCGGCATACGGATGACGATCGCATTTGGATTGTGTCCCACAGTTGGATTCTGCAACACCTGATCGCCGCGCTGATGAACTGTGATCGCTCCTGGCGACTTCATGCGAAAAATACCGCCCTGTTTGAATTTTGGCTCGATCGCAACCGTTGGTATGCCACGGATGAAAACCAGCGCTTTAATACGGAGCTTTGGCAAATTCACCGTTTTAACGATTGTCGGCACCTCGGTTAGCGCCTTGTGCTGAGGTTTGGGAGTTGAGGTTTGGGGCTTGAGGTTGAAAGTTTAGTTTTGAGTCGGTGCAGCGCGGCGTTTCTGGGCCTCTTGCAACGCCAGTTCGCTATTTTGGCGATACCGTTGGGTGCGATCCTGGGCGACAGTATACCGTGGGTCCTGGGTGGACACGGTGGCCATCAGATCCGAGGCTTGTTGCCAGCGGGCGGCGAGTTCTAACCACTGGGCTGGGAGTTGAGCCGTTTTTCCTTCGGCAGTGGCCCGTTCCGCAATGCGAACCGCGTCGGCAAAGGGATCAGTCGGGGGGACGATCGCGGGGGCCGGATTCGGAGCTGGGGCTAATAGCTGGTCTGTCACTGCCGTTGTCACAGTCGGGGCAGACGCGGGGGGGGACGATCGCGTCGCGAGGCGGGATGGGGGCCGCCATTGCCAGATGGCCCACCCCCCTAACCCCAGGAGTAGGGTGATACCGATTCCCCCTAGCAGCCCTCGCCGGAAGGGATAGTGATTGCGGTGGTAGTGAGGCGGGATGGGTTGGGCAGAAGACAGGGGGGAAGCGGACACTTTAGGTGTCTTGAGATCTTCCAGCCAGAGGACGATCGGGTTAGGCTTGCGCAGAGTAATTTCTTCTGACCAGAGCAATTGGTTCTCTGGATCACGGCTGATCTCTTCTAACCAGAGCAGTTGTTGCTCCCGTGCAAGGCGGCTGTTGATGTTGACCCGACGAATATTGCGGGGCGCGATCGCTTCTAGAATCTCGCGGATCTGGTTAACGAGAGAAGCCTGCGCCAACTGGTCTACAGTGGCCGCCTCACAGAGCAATTGCAACACCCCATCGGCAAAAATCGCCCGCGTCCGCACTCCGAAAACCGCCAATCGTTCATTCAGAATTTGAATGATGGCGGCCACGCTCCCCTGCCGCGCTTGCTGTGCGATGCCCTCGGATGAATTAACCATCTTGCCTTTAGCTGCGATATCTACCATTCATTCAGGGAGTCCATAAAACAGGGTGGGGGTGGACAGAGTCAGGTTGCTTACTCAATGGGGCGATGTTGATAGCCTAGGAGGGGAGTGAGCGGCGGTGAGTGACAGCAGCTCGGATTACCGTAGCTCCGATCGCGACTAACGACCAGCAGTGACGACTGAATCCTATACCAAACTCTCCCTAGTTCTGCCCATTGCCGTAACAAAAATCTATCTTACTCCAGGCTTGGCTACAAGTCATGCGGCCAATTGGGTGACTCTCCACCTCAATTCTGGGGCACTTTAGCACACAATAGGGCTATGTCTCCTCCCCCTCCCCAATGGCAACTGGTCACTCCGGTTGAACCGCCCACATGGTTTGTCCAAGCTGTGCGGACCCATATTCCGATCGCATCGGAGGGGTCACGTGGGGCTGCGTCCGGCCATTTTGTTGCCCAAATCTTCTGGCAGCGCGGCATTCAGACAGCCAGTGCCCTTGCCCAATTTGTTGACCCCCATGCCTATCTGCCCACAAATCCCGCTGAATTTGGGTTAGAGATGTCACGGGCGGTCGCCCGCCTGCAGCAGGCCA
Source organism: Trichothermofontia sp. (assembly GCF_053493415.1). Taxonomy (NCBI): domain Bacteria; kingdom Bacillati; phylum Cyanobacteriota; class Cyanophyceae; order Leptolyngbyales; family Trichocoleusaceae; genus Trichothermofontia; species Trichothermofontia sp. The sequence continues at coordinate 39,751 of NZ_JBRCAD010000032.1, forward strand.
TTGTGCAGCAGGAGACCGTGGCGATCTGGGGAGATTTTGATGCGGATGGGGTGACGGCAACGGCAGTGCTGTGGGAGGGGTTACGTCCCCTTTTCCCCCAACCCGGACAATTACACTACTACATTCCCAATCGTCTACACGAGTCCCACGGGCTATCGCGATCGGGTTTGGATGCCCTGGCCGATCACGGCTGTCGTCTGATCATCACCTGTGACACGGGCAGCACTAACCGGGCGGAGATCACGTATGCCCAAACCCTGGGGATCGAGATCATCGTGACCGATCACCATACCCTCCCCGCCGAACGACCGCCGGTGGTGGCGATCGTCAATCCCCGCAACCTGCCCACGGATCATCCCCTAGCCCATTTATCCGGTGTCGCAGTTGCCTATAAATTGCTGGAAGCCCTCTATCAAGCCCTACCTGATCGGGACGCCCAACCCCTAACCGATGTCCTCGATCTCGTCGCGATCGGCCTGATTGCCGATTTGGTGGCCCTAAAGGGAGACTGCCGCTATCTGGCCCAGCGGGGAATCGCCGCTCTGCAAACCCACAGCCAGGACCCCAGTCGTCGTCCCGGGGTTCACCGTTTGCTCAAACTCTGCTGCCGCACGGGCGATCGCCCGACCGATATTGCCTTTGGCCTAGGCCCCCGCATTAACGCCGTCAGCCGTATCCAGGGCGATGCCCATTTTTGTGTGGAATTGCTCACCAGCCGCGATCGCGATCGCGGTTATGCACTGGCTGAGCAAGCGGAACTCCTGAACACCCGCCGTAAGGCCCTCCAGAAAGATATTCTGGAACAGGCGATCGTCAAGCTTGCTGACTTGGACCTGTCCACCACCCATGTGATTGTCCTTGCGGAAGTGGACTGGCCGGTGGGTATTCTGGGGTTGGTTGCCAGCCAAGTGGCTCAACAAACCGGACGCCCGACCATTCTCTTCAGCCTCGCTCCCACCCCCCCTGCCAGCAAGAGCAGCGACGACGAAATTCAAGGTTCAGAAATTCAAAATTCAAAATTCAAAATTCAAAATTCTGCTCCCCTCGCCCGTGGGTCAGCCCGTTCGGTGAATCAGATTGATCTTTATCAACTGGTCAAAGGCCAAGACCACCTGCTGACGAGCTTTGGGGGGCATCCCTTTGCGGCTGGTCTGGCCTTGCCCGTGGAAAATTTGCCCCTGTTTACGGAGGCCATTAACCAACAATTGCGCCAGCAAATGATTACCCCCCCTAAGCCGAGGTTGATGGTTGACCTAACGGTTACGGTAGCTGATTTAGGCAAAAGCTTGTTTCAGGAGCTTAAGTTATTAGAACCTTGTGGCATGGGGAATCCCGTCCCCCGTTTGTTGTTGAAAAATGTCTGGTTTGAACAAACCCGGAACGCCCATATTCAAGATCAAACAGGCCAAAAATTGCGCTATCTCAAAACGGAATTTCTCATCCGAGATGCCACCACCACAGCGGGATTTCCAGGGGTTTGGTGGGATCATGCGGTGAGCGACCTACCATCCGATCGCTGCGATGTCGTTGGGGAATTGGACTTTAATGCCAAGCACAAGGCTTATCACTTCCGGCTGATTGATCTGCGGGTCGTCTCAGCCCCAGAAACCTCAGCCCCAATGGCAGCCCTCTCTGGCCTAAACACCGCAGCAAGGCACGGCATGGGGGGAAGCGATTGGTTACTAGACTGGCGGGCGGGCGTTCCGGAACCGATGCCCTTGACGATCGCGCCGCTAGTGGTGACGACTTACCCCAACCACTGGGGGGACTTGGCTCCCTGGCTAGCCCAGGCACTTGCGACGGAGCGGCCCCTGGCGATCGCATTTCCCGCCCCGACGGCGGTGCCACCCTCAACCCTTTGGACACAACTACTAGGCATGGCGAAGTACCTGGCCCGTACTCAAAAAACCATTACACTCGCCGCTTGGGCAGAGGCGCTGGGCATCCCGTTACCGGTTTTGTCAACCGGGCTAGGGGCTTTAATCACCTTGGGATTTCAGTGGGAGGGAGTCACCGAGGGGGGGATGGAGACGGGGACTGCGATCGCCGGGACAGCCCCTGCGATCGTGCTCCAGTGGTCAGCCGAAGCACGACAACCAGAGGTCGTCATTCGGGCCGCGATCGATCGGTTTTTCACGGCTTTTCAGGAAAACCAGTTCCGACAACGGTATTTTTATCAAGCCCCGTGGTCAACCATTCAGGCAATGGCCACCCAAATGTTGCAGGGATCTCTCCGCCCGGAGCCGTCACGGCCAGACACGCCCTTAGGGACAGCCGAGAATCTGGCCCCGATCGGGAACTTTTAGACCCCACGTGCGATTCAATAGGAGCAGAACCAAGCCCGCCTTAGCAAATTCCATACTTTTCATAATTAAAACCAAAGGTTATGAATTGTTACATAATAGACCCAACACCTTCTAAAAAAATTCGCTAAAGTATCACACAAGCTTGGCTAAGCAAACGTTGTTCCTCCCCAGAATCGCAACTGGCTCCCCCAAATAGCATTCGCCTGGGCAACGCCTGCCTCGGCTATGAGGGCCACGGGTTGCGCCAAACCCCAAACATCCCCTTCTCAATTCAACTGCCAGGACTTCCATGAACCACGTTGTCACCTTTCCGCGCCTTTCTCGTCTTGCCCTCCTGAGTGCTGCCGTCGCCAGTGGAGCGATCGCGACCACTGCCGTCTCGCTTTGGTTGGCGAGTCCCAGCTATGCTGCCCCCACCGAACTGCAAGACAGCCCCAAGGCGATCTTGGATGAAGCATGGCAAATTGTGAACCGCGAGTATGTTGATCCCAACTTTAACCAGGTGGATTGGCAGCGTACCCGCCAGGAACTCCTCAGCCGCAACTATACCTCCCAGGAGCAAGCCTATGAGGCCCTCAACAAGGCGCTGGAGCAATTGGGTGATCCCTACACGCGATTTATGACTCCCAGCCAATACCAGGCATTGACCAGTCAAACCGCGGGGGAAATGTCGGGGGTGGGGTTGCGCTTGGAGGTGGATGAAACACGGCAGGTGCTTCAGGTGGCGGAGCCGATCGAAAATTCCCCCGCCATCCGGGCGGGCCTACAGGCAGGGGATCGCATTCTAGCGATTGATGGCCAATCTACCCGTGGCATGACTGCGGAGGCTGCCGCCAAGTTAATCCGGGGGGACGTGGGGACACAGGTGACACTGGTCATTGAGCGGGAAGCCGGCAAATCTTTCTCGGTGGCCCTCACCCGTGCTCGAATTGAACTCCCCACGGTGCGCTATACCCTGCGGGAAGAGGGGGGGCAGCGCATTGGGTATATTCGCCTGAGTGAGTTTAACGCCCATGCCGCCGATCAAATGCGGCGGGCGATTCGGAATCTAGAATCCCAAAATGTGCAGGCGTTTGTACTGGATCTGCGGGGGAATCCGGGGGGGTTGCTCCATGCCAGTATTGAAATTGCCCGCATGTGGATGAAGGAAGGCGCGATCGTCAAAACGGTCGATCGGGAAAACCACGATGAACGGATCATGGCCAACCGGACAGCGCTTACGGATCTGCCGTTGGCAATTCTGGTAGACGGCAACTCGGCAAGTGCTAGTGAAATCTTGACGGGTGCCCTGAAGGATAACCAGCGGGCCACGGTCATTGGGACCCAAACCTTTGGCAAGGCCCTAGTGCAGTCGGTGCATGGGCTGTCGGATGGATCGGGGGTCGCAGTGACGATCGCCCACTACTACACACCGAACGGCACCGACATCAGCAAGAAGGGGATTACGCCGGATATTGCCATTAATCTGACGGAGGATCAGCGGCGGCAGTTGTCCTCAGAACCCCAACTGTTAGGTACCCCGCGTGATCCCCAATATAGTCAGGCAGTGCGGCTACTCTCGGCCCGTGGGGTAACGGTCCCCGTAGCGATTAAGTAGGCCAGTCCGGCGTTCAGTCTCCAACCCATGAGGATCTATGGCTAGAACCGCGTCTACCATGCTTGACCTCGGTGTGGCAGCACCCGATTTTCAACTCCCGGATACGATATCGGGACGCCCGATTTCGTTGGCTACCTTTGCCGATCGTCCGGCGCTGTTGGTGATGTTTATCTGCCAGCATTGTCCGTTTGTGAAACATGTGGAGGCGGAACTGGCTAGGATTGGACAGGACTACGGCAGTCAGGGCTTGGGGATCGTAGCCATCTCTTCAAACGATATTGACAACTATCCCCAGGATGATCCCGCTCACCTGAAGGCAATGGCAGAACGCTTGGAGTTTACATTTCCCGTTTGTTACGATGCGACGCAGGCAGTGGCAAAAGCCTATCGGGCGGCGTGTACCCCAGACTTCTTCCTCTTTGATGGCGATCGGCGGCTAGTGTATCGCGGGCAATTGGATGATAGTCGGCCCGGAAATGACAAGCCCGTTAATGGGGTTGATCTGCGGGGGGCGATCGCGGCAGTTTTGAAGGGTGAACCTGTTTCTGCGGAACAAAAGCCGAGTATTGGCTGCAATATTAAGTGGAAACCGGGGAATGAACCGGATTACTACGGTTAGTTAATCGGCGAGAAATTTCCCTAGGGTTTAATGCCAGCCAGGAAGGTCATTTGCGTACCTTCAGTATGCTCTACTTGTCCGGTTGTGCTTAAGGTAAAGCCTTGTACAAATGAACTTTTCAGGGGACTGTCCCGACCCACGCCAGCATAGTCGCCGCGATGAAGGGTACGTCCCCCGGCGGCATAGTGGGCAAGAACTTCCGCCAGGGTCGCGATACTGCCATCATGCATACAGACTGTCAAATCTGGAATCGGTACTCAAGCTGCAATTCATCCTATCCCAAACATGACGCTGTTATGATCAGGGTATTCCCATTGGTGTGGCCTGCCTATGACGATCGCGACAACACCCATGACCCTTGAGGAATATCTCAACTATGACGATGGCACCGATACCCGCTATGAACTGGTCAATGGAAAACGGGTGCCTATGCCACCGGAGAGCCGCCTGAATATTAAAATTGCTATCTTCCTGCTAACCCAATTGCTCAAATTAGGCATTCCTGAAGAGCAGATTGCTATCAAAACTCAGATTGCCGTGAGTGGCTCAAGAGCAACTGTCCGCGAACCCAATTTAATGGTGCTGTCCGAGGCAACTGTCGCTGCCCTAGAGGGTCGAAAACAATCCCCGATTACCCATGATATGCCCCCACCCTTGTTAGTGGTTGAAGTTGTGAGTCCGGGTCAGGAAAATCGGGATTACCGCCATAAACGGACTGAGTATGCGGGTCGTAATATTCCTGAATATTGGATTATTGATCCGATCGCGGCTAAGGTCACCCTTCTGCGATGGGTCGATGGGTTATACGAAGATCAGGTTTTCCGGGGTGATGAGGGAATGGTGTCTCCCCTTTATCCAGATTTACAGCTAACCGCTGGGCAAATTTTAAGGGCTGGTCATTAGCTTACTAAAATTCATTTCTTAACACTGACCTGCGAGAATTTGGGCTGCTGTAAGTTGTAGATTGGGGAAGATGGGAGCTGCGATCGTGGTATCGCCCATGAAGATAAAGTCCGTATAACTGCCTTCCTCAAGTACACAGATCGTGACACATTGATCGACCAAATCTACGGTTGTTGTGAATTTTAATTCACCTGCCACCCGTTCATAGCGATTGTCGGTACCGTCATAGTAGGCGAGGTATTCCGGCCAGGGTGAGTTTCTAAGTCGTCAGGGTCATCGCAAATTGCCGCTAATCGCCTGCCTTCAGTCTGCCCTACCTGGGTTTAAAGCAAAAACTCCCCAGGGAAACCCAGGGGAGCTAGTACCGTAAACATCAAGTTGCGCAACGTTCGTAGTAACGACTTCAGTCGTTACAGGCTAAAGCCACGCACTACAAACCTTACAGAATTACCGTCTCGGCTGTCTCCAGACAGTTAATTTAAATCACTGTCCCGTCAGGAATTTCGGCATTCTTCAGGATGACAATAATGCCACTGCGGATAATAAAGCCCAATTCCTCTCGATCGGCCTCTTCAATGTGGTCCTTATTGATAATGCGAACATTGCTGCCAATGCGGGCATTCTTATCCACGATCGCCCGCCGCACCACACTACCCGCGCCAATGCCGATCGGAACCCGTCGTTCAGCCAAGCTGCGTTGCCGTTCCGCATAGTGCTCGTAGAAGTCGGCCCCTAGGAGCAGGGCATCTTCAACCACACAGTCGGCATCTACCCGCGATCGCACCCCCAGGACCGAATGGCTGATCTGGCAATTCTTGAGGATACAGCCCTCACTAATAATCGACTCCGTGACCTGGCAGTTTAACAACTTGCTCGGTGGCAGGAAGCGCGATCGCGTGTAGATCGGCGCATTTTCATCGTAGAAGCTAAAGGGCGGTTGGGGCTGTTGGGTCAGGGCCAAATTTGCCTCATAGAAGGCCGCGATCGTCCCAATATCTTCCCAATAGCCATTAAACAAATAGGCTTGTAAATTGTACGTGTCCGACGAGGCGGGGATAATCTCCTTACCAAAATCCGTTTGATCGGGATAGCGCTTCAGCAGGTCGTTCATAACGTCCTTGTTGAAGACATAAATCCCCATCGACGCAATGTAGGGTTGCTGCCGTGCCTGCTCAGACGTTAGCCCTAAAACAGTGGTATCCACCTGCATTTGCTTCAGCGCTTCCCCTTTCGGTTTCTCGCTAAAGTCAACTACACGACCATTGGCATCAATTTTCATCAGGCCAAAATCCGAGGCCCGCCGTTCATCGATCGGCACCACCGACAGGGTGATATCGGCCTTGGTTTCCCGGTGACGCTCAATAAAGTGGCGGTAGTCCATGCGGTAGAGATGATCTCCCGACAGAATCAGGTATTCATCCACATCCCATTCATTGAAGAGCCAGAGATACTGACGCACCGCATCGGCAGTGCCCTGGAACCAACCGGGATTCTCCGTGGTTTGCTGCGCCGCTAGGACTTCAACAAACCCCTCTTGGAAGCCCGCAAAGTTATAGGCACGGGCCAGGTGACGATTGAGCGATGCCGAATTAAATTGCGTCAGGACATAGATTTTCAGGATATCGGAATTAATGCAGTTACTAACTGGAATATCAATTAAACGATATTTCCCTGCCAGGGGCACAGCGGGTTTTGCCCGGAGTTTGGTTAAGGGATAAAGGCGGGTCCCTGCGCCGCCGCCCAGAATGATTCCCAGTACTCTCTTCACGCCTTACCTCATCGGTCACAGCTATGTTTAGTGTCTGATGGTTAGGTACCCTTGACAAGATCTCCCGCCGACAGAATGCCCGTTTTAGTCCAATGCCGGGGTGCGTAAGTGCCACTCGGTCGCGTTTTCATAGGCTGAGGCCACGGCAAAGATTTGATCCTCCCGTAGCACATTGGCCACGATTTGTAACCCGATCGGTAACCCCTGATCGTCAAACCCACAGGGCAAGCTCATCCCCGGCAGCCCAGCCAGGTTAACGGGAATCGTCATCAAATCCGATAGGTACATGCTGAGGGGATCATTGGTTTTCTCCCCCGCCTTAAAGGCCGTCGTGGGTGCCGTGGGGCAGACCAGCACATCCACTTGGCCAAATGCTTGCTCAAAATCCTGCTTGATCAGGGTCCGCACCTTTTGGGCTTTCAGGTAATAGGCATCGTAGTAGCCCGCCGACAGGGCATAGGTGCCGATCATGATCCGACGTTTCACCTCCGCCCCAAAGCCTTCGGCACGGGTTTTCATATACATTTCCAGCAAATTCTCCGCGTCCGCCGTGCGGTAGCCATATTTCACGCCGTCGTAGCGGGCCAGGTTCGCCGATGCCTCGGACGGAGCAATGATGTAGTAGGTGGGTAAGCCATAGCGGAAGCGGGGGCAGGAGATTTCCTGGACGGTGGCTCCCAATTTTTCCAAGGTCTGCAAGGCTGCCTGAACGGCATCCCCCACAACCGGGTCTAGCCCTTCGCCGAAGGTTTCCCGGATCACGCCGATTTTCTTACCCGTGAGGTGGGTGGTGAGGAACTGGGTGTAGTCAGGGATGGGAATGTTTAGGCTGGTGGAATCCTTCGGATCATGACCCGCGATCGCCTGCAACAGAATTGCCGTATCTTCCACCGATCGCCCAAAGGGACCAATCTGATCCAACGACGAGGCATAGGCGACTAACCCATAGCGGGATACCAACCCATAGGTCGGTTTCAGCCCCACCACGCCACAGAAGGAGGCCGGTTGGCGAATTGATCCCCCCGTATCGGACCCCAGGGCGATCGGGCATTCCCCAGCAGCCACCGCCGCCGCCGATCCCCCCGATGATCCCCCCGGTACACGGGTTATATCCCAGGGGTTGGCAGTGAGTTGGTAGGCCGAGTTCTCGGTAGAACTTCCCATTGCAAACTCATCGAGATTCGTTTTCCCCACCATCACCGCCCCTGCTGCTGCCAAACGCGAGGTTACCGTAGACTCGTAGGGGGGCACAAAATTCTCCAGAATCTTAGAGCCGCAGGTGGTACGAATCCCCAGGGTACACAGATTGTCCTTGATCCCGATCGGAATCCCCGCCAGTAGACCCATTTCTTCACCAGCGGCAATTTGGGCATCCACCCGTTGGGCCTGTTCTAGGGCGCGATCGCGGGTTACTTGCAGAAAGGCGTGTAGCTGGGGTTCCAGGCGTTCCATCCGCGCCAGATAGTCCTGGGCGATCTCAACGGCGGATCGTTCTTTGGTGATCAATTGTTGATGCAGTTCGCGGATGGATGCCATGCCTTAACCTCAACCTCAGTCGCTAGTCTGAATCTCCAGTCTTGATCTAGGGTACTGGTAGTGGGACCTGTAGACTACATAATCGGGGAGTTAGGAAAATCCGTGCGTCTATTTACCACGATCGCCGCCCTGCGGTGCTATTTGGACCAATACCGGGCCGGGAAGCTGTTCTCCCTGGTTGCGCCAGGGCCTGATGCGCCAAAGGCATTGCACCCCGATGACCCCCAAGTTGGCCTAGTCCCAACGATGGGGGCACTCCACGCGGGACACCAGAGTTTGATCGCCCAAGCCCGTCGCGAGAATGGGCTGGTAGTGGTCAGTATTTTTGTCAACCCCTTGCAGTTTGGTCCCCAGGAAGATCTCGATCGCTATCCCCAAACCCTAGAGGCCGATCAGCAGTTGTGCGAAACACTGGGGGTTGATGTGATCTTTGCCCCCTCTCCCTCGGAATTGCTGGGTGTCGCCGCCCGCGATCGCAGCGCTTACACCCAGGTCGTGCCGCCACCTGCTATGTTGGCGGTGCTGTGTGGTCCCCACCGTCCCGGTCACTTTGAGGGCGTAGCGACGATCGTCACCAAACTTTTACAACTGGTGCAGCCCGATCGCGCCTATTTCGGCCAAAAGGATGCCCAACAGTTGGCGATTATCCGGCGATTAGTGGCCGACTTAAATATTCCCGTTGATATTGTGGGATGTCCGATCGTGCGCGAAGCATCGGGACTGGCCTACAGTTCCCGCAACCAGTACCTCACCCCGGCAGAACGGGAACACGCCACCGGACTCTACCGCAGCCTGCAAGCCGCCGTGACCCAATTTCGCGCCGGCGAACGCCAAGCTGCCCCCCTGATCCACACCGTTAAGCAAACCATGAGTACCGTACCTGATCTCCGTTTGGAATACGCCGAACTCGTTCATCCCCAAACCCTCACTCCCCTGACTGAGGTCACAACCCAGGGTCTCCTGGGGGTCGCCGCCTATCTAGGGACTACCCGCCTGATTGATAATCAATTGCTCTATGCCCGGAAACCGATCGTGGCGATCGATGGACCGGCGGGGGCTGGGAAATCCACGGTGACGCGGCAGGTGGCCGATCGTTTGGGCCTGATGTATTTGGATACGGGGGCCATGTACCGGGCGGTGACCTGGTTAGTGCTGCAAGCGGGGATAGCGCTGGATGATGAGGCCGCGATCGCCGAAGCCGTGAGCCAGTGTGTGATTGAATTGGTCCCGGCCCACCCGATTGAAAAGCTGGGCAGGGGGCCGACCGGGCCACTGACGGTGATGATTAACGGTGAAGATGTGACCCAGGCCATCCGTAGCTTAGCGGTGACGGCCCACGTCTCGGCGATCGCCGCCCAACCTGCCGTGCGTCGCTTTCTCGTCCAGCAGCAACAACGCTATGCCGAACAGGGGGGGATCGTCGCCGAAGGCCGGGATATGGGCACCTACGTCTTTCCCCAGGCCGAGTTAAAAATCTTCCTCACCGCCTCCGTCCAGGAGCGGGCACGCCGCCGTTACCAGGAATTGCTTAGTCAAGGCCAAGCCCAGCTTTCCCAAGCTGAACTCGAACAGGCGATCGCCCAGCGGGATCACCTCGACAGCACCCGCACCCTTGCCCCCCTGACCCAAGCCGCCGACGCGATCGAAGTGATCACCGACGATCTCAGCATTGAAGCCGTTGTAGACAAGATCGTCAGCCTCTATCGCGAGAAAGGTCTCGGTACCTTTGCAGAGCGTCTCCCCTAGAGAGTCACATCTAGAGAGTCACATCGCATCTTTGCCCAAGAATCGCTTGAGTTGGGTCCCTAGCACAGTGTCATAATCGTCCCATTGGTTAAAGAGTAGTGAGCAGAGAGGAGAGAGGAGAGAGGCAGGCGAAAGTTTTGGGTTTTGAGTTTTCAGGTTGGAGTTGAGGCTGTTAATTTCCCGCGAAGCAGCCGTTACGCAAAACTAAGCACGCAAAACTAAGCACCGCAAAACTAAGCCTG
>NZ_JBRCAD010000033.1:0-12679 GCF_053493415.1 Trichothermofontia sp.
GGGCGACGGGGGCGGGCTGGAGCCAGTCGCTCCCGGAACGGGGCTGGCCGTCCCCGCGCGAATATCCGGAGGGACAGCTTCTGCACCAGGACGGGCAGCCCCTAAACCTAAACCCAGGGCAGCCGCTCCTAAACCGGCCTCAGCCGCCGTCATGGGGGGGGCAGCTGTAGACGCTAGGGCAGCAAGATCTAAGGTTTCTGTCCACGCGGCAACCCGCTCCCCCTGACGGCGGCCATAGATCATGACGGTATCAAAGCCATTACGGGGTTGGGCCATTGCCTGCTTTAGCCCTTGCATCCCTCGCCGTACATAGGCAACTAACGCCTGCTGATCCGGTACCTGCGCCGCTTCCAGCAGTAGATGCAATACCCGATCGCGTAGCGTCGCCCTAGCGGTAATGCCACTCCGTTGTAGATAGTGATTGAGCAGGGTAGCGATCGCCGTGGGATCGCCCTGCCTGACTTGTTCCAGAAGGGTGCCGTCCGTCATATCAATGTGCCCCAGGAAGGTGACGCAGCAATTTGCCCCCCAGAATAGCTCAATTCCGAAATTTGTCACCTGACCCTAAGCCTGCCAGCGAGTGGCCGGGATTGGCGGATCGCCGCGCCAAGCCAAGCGCTAGTGGGGGACTGGCATAGGTTAGCTTTGGCCTGATGACGCATTGGTCAGTTGCATTTCTGTCTACCGGCAAGCGGCGGCGGCGGCAAAAACCGGCACAATAGGCCCAATGTAATCGCCTGTGACCTGGGTCCCAATTTCATGAATGCTTCTGATCTCCCGTTTAGCTCCGCCTTGACCCAAGCCCATCTCATCCAAACGGGTCAACTCTCACCCTTGGAGTTAGTACACCTCTACCTCGATCGCATTCAGCAATACGATCGTGCCTTGGGTAGCTTTGTGCATGTTTGCGCCGACCAAGCCGTGGCAGAGGCTAAGGCCAAAACTGAAGTGTTAGCGACGGCTGATCCCGCTACCCTCCCCCCATTCTTCGGCGTCCCGATCGCGATCAAGGATCTCCATGCCGTGGCGGGATTGCCCTGTAGCTTAGGGGTGGCTGCCCTAAAGGAGAATATGGCCCTTTACGATGAAGGCGGGGTCAGCCGGATCAAACAGGCTGGCTTTATTATTCTGGGCAAAACCGCCACCTCCGAGCTAGGGTCTTTCCCCTACACCGAACCCCCTGGCTTTATACCCACTCGCAGCCCTTGGAACCTGGACTATACCGCTGGGGGATCGAGTGGTGGCTCTGCGGCGGCGGTGGCGGCGGGGTTGTGTCCCATCGCCCAGGGATCGGATGGCGGGGGGTCCATTCGGGGACCAGCCCATTGTTGCGGCATTGTGGGGATTAAGCCTTCGCGGGGGCGAGTCACCCATGCCCCCCTGGGGGACTACCTGAGTGGCATTACCATTCAAGGTCCCCTGGCCCGCACGGTGGCGGACGCGGCAGCCCTGCTGGATGTGCTAGCCGGGTACACCCTGGGTGATCCCTACTGGTTACCAGATCCGGAGTCGTCGTTTTTAGCCCAAGCGCAAGGGGCGGTGGCGACCCCGATCGCCCCCCTCCGGATTGCCGTATCAACGACCATTCCGCCAATTGGGGAGGTCGATCCTGCCTATCAGCTCGCCGTGCGATCGGTGGCCGCCCACCTAGAGGCAATGGGGCACCACGTTGAGGAGGGCTGTCCGGACTTTACGGCCATGATTGAGCCGTTTATCCAGGTATGGCAGACAGGGGTAGTGGCTGCTGGGGTGCCCGTTGCAGCACTCAGTCCGGTGAACCAATGGTTGTTTGCCCAAGCGGATGCGCGATCGGCAGCGGCTTATCTGAAGGCAGTGGGCCAGCTACAGGTGGCGGCCCGACAGATTGTGGCGTTTTTCAATACGGTTGATGTGTTGGTTCTGCCCGTCTTTCGCCATCCCCCAATTCGGGTGGGGGAATGGACTGATCTGGCTCCGGATGCGGTGTTCGATCGTATTGTGAATTGGGTATCGCCCTGTCCGCCTTGGAACGCAACCGGCCAACCCGCGATCGCGCTACCGATGGGGTTAGGGACGAATGGCTTACCCACGGGGGTACAGTTAATCGGGCGGCCAGCCACCGAAGGGACCTTGATTGCCCTTGCGGCTCAATTGGAAGCACTGCACTACCCACCCCAGTTCCCACCAACATTTGAAAAGGCAGCGGGCTAAAGGCTGTCAATTAAAGACGGTCAGTTAAAGACGGTTAAAGACTGTGGACTAAAGGCGGTGGGGCTAATCGAGTTGTTCCAACCCTGTGTTGCTGGGTTAGCCCATGCACCCAGGACGGCCTTGCGGCCCTAGCTGACCTGGTAATCCCCTAACCGCTGTTGCGCTAAGTCCCGAATCAAGCTGATGCGAGACGCAATGTAATGTTGCAAAGCATCGACTTGGTTACGATCGTCCAGGGTTTGGGGTCCCAACTGGCGCATCAGGCACTGTACAAGGGCCGCATCGTCGAGCTTCAGCAGCACACTAGCCTGCGTATTCTCAACGGTAAACCAAAATCGACGAAGTAGGAAGGGAGTCATACGACCTCCACAATGAGGGTGGCTGCGTCCTAGCTTACCGAATACATCCCCTCCACCGCTGTAAAAAAACACAAGACGCAACAAGTATTACGGAAGGATTACAGAAACCGCCAACTCAGTGATCAAACTGGTTTAAACGTTAACAATTGTTGGCAGAAACTAGGGACCATTGATGGCTCACAGCCTAGCCCCTAGCCGGATGTAACCCCATTGGCCCGATCGTTAGCTTTAGTATTAACTTTTCTATCGAACGCTGCCCGATACTTGACAGGCACCTTGTTTTGAGGAGTCAGACAAAATACCAGTGTAGAGCACCAGCAGGGGGGCGGAGCTACCCAGGACCTAACGGCTAGAAAGTCTCGCCGAGGAGAGATTCAAACTCTGCCCGGATCGCCTTGAGATCACCCACTTTAGCAACCAGCAGGCTCTCTTGACCCGCATCCTCCAGCCGTTCTCGCCAGCGTTGAACCGTTTCCGAATTATTCAGCCAATATTGAATCACCGTATCAATCACGGCATCCAAATCCCAGCCCCGCTTGGGCGGAATGGGTTCAATCGAGTGGATCACCGCATCCAAGGTACAATGCCGCGTCCCCACATACTCGACACCCTGATCGGGGGGGTGTTTCGATCGCTGTTGTTGATGATTGAAAAAGGTCAGAATGTTGGCAACGCCCAAAAGTTCAAAGCGATATTCCATACACACATCTCCTAACTGATTAAACAAAGGTTTTACGCCAATGGTTAAACGAAGATTCAGGCAAAAGCAGTCATCTGAAAACGGTGGATTATTCCTAAATATAGGTTGTTTCAGTGTCGCGGAGAGGCTAGGAAAAAGGCTGTAACGCTCGATACCACTTCCCCAGCAAGCGCACTAGTGCAGTACACCAGTACACAGTATGATTATGCAGTGTTTGTGGGGCTGGCTAAAGCCAGCAATGCCTAAGGTCGTCGCTACTAACATTGCACAACTTTATGGTCACTTTGACTAATCTAGGGTGAGGGGGGTTCAACGGCTCCACCCAGCGGCATAACGGGGCTTGGGAGTGTTGGCTGGGTATTTTTCGAGGTGCCCTTCGGTTGACTGTTCTAGCTAGGTGCATGAGGAGTCAGGTCCGCAGGGGGCTGGAGCGGTTGACAGACGCCAGTTTGACAGAGGGAATAGGGGCTGGTGTAGGTGTGGTCACGTTGGCCAAACAGTTGATAACGGCGATCGCGCACTTGCGCATAGAGGCGATCGCCCCCTGGCTTTAACCCTGGCAATGCTCGATACACGCTGACAATGACTTCACCTCCCGGCAAACGGCGACCAATTTCCTCAGCCGCTGCGCTCCCCTGCCAACGCTGACGAGGATCATCGTCCTGGACCAGAATCATGCCCAATTCACAATCGGCAGCCGTGATCCCTAGGCGATCGCAGGCAGCCCGATCCTGCATGGGGGCGTAACGAAAGTGTTGACCGCGATCGAAGCGCTCTAGGGCTTGGACCAAGGTGACACAGAGGTTACAGTTGCCGTCATAAATCACGCTGTATGTCATAGCTGGCGGACTCTACCGATCGTGGTATCGCTTAAATAGCAGGATAGCAAACCCCAACCGTTATGCCAGCCCTCAGCCCCCCTTCCGACTGGGATACCTTCCCTGATTATTGGGCCGCCGTGATTGCCACCCAGGATGCCGCTGCGCCGTGGCCCCAACCCCACCAGATTCACTGCTTTCCCCAAGTCGCCTCGACCAATCAGACCCTATGGCAATACCTAGGGCAGGGACATCCGATCGGCACCACCACGATCGCCCAACAGCAAACCGCCGGACGGGGCCAGTGGGGACGCCGTTGGACTTCGGCAGCGGGCGGACTCTACCTATCCTGGTCCTGTGCCCCTAACCTAAGGGCCAACCTGGCCGCCCAGTTGACCCTTTGTAGTGCCTGGGGGCTGGCGAGGGCACTGCAAGAATGGGCAATTCCCGTACAAATTAAATGGCCTAACGATTTGGTGCTCATGGGCCGCAAATTGGGGGGCATCCTCACCGAAACTCGGCTCCGGGGGGACACGATCCAGCAGGCGGTGATTGGCGTCGGCATCAATTGGGCCAATCCAGTCCCAGCCGTGGGGACGAATTTGCAAACCTTTTGGGCAGAGCAAGCCGGATCGACGCGGGAACCCCCAGGCTTCACACCGACGATCGCCTCGCTTGCCCATCTTGCGGCGATCGTCCTGCAAGGGTTACTCACTGGCTACGACCATTGGCAACAGCAAGGCATGGCCAATCTGCTACCGGCCTATGAGGCCCTGTTGACCCATCGGAATCGATCCATCCCAGTGGCTGGCCAACCCATGACGATCGTCGGCATTGCGCCAGATGGGGGATTGCGAGTACGCCCCCTGTCCCGTACCGGGGAAGCTGCGGGGGCAGACAGGGAACAAATTCTCCACCCCGGTCAGATTCGTCTCGGCTATGATGTGAATGAATTAGAACCTTGACCGTGGTCATCGCTTGGGGCAACTTAGGGTAGGATTGAGCCTTGGTTACCGCTTTGTCGCTAGCTAGAGTGGGGCCGGCGCTCCTGCCCCAGGCTGTAGCCATCGGGATTAGGGACAAGGATGGTCCCTGTGGAAACCGATTTTTTTCTGTTGAGGAGTGAGTACACGATCATGATATCGCCTGCCCCAAAACACCAACCTTTGCGGCCTTTGCAGCGATTTCCGCGCCTGCATCCCCAGCGGCGATACTGGCTAACTGGCTTAGGCTGGGTCTGTGGCTTGGGTCTGCTCCCAAGTGGGGCTGTCCTAGCCCAAGAAGCGGCGGATTTGATCGTGCCCACCTATGAAGCAGCGCCTCCCGCAGCCGAGGCAGCTCCCCTGCCAGCACCCACGATCGTGCCACCGTCCGATCCACCGCCAGCGCCCTTACCCCAGGTATTTTTGCCGGAAGAGCCACCGGAAGTGTTGCTACAACCCCAGCAGGCCCCCCCGGTGGCTGGACATGAAACCGCCGCACCCATCCCAGGGACCTATATTGATGGCTCGGATTATTCCCTGGGGGCGACCAGCAGCTACGAAATGGCACCGGACGTGGTGTTATCGGAGCGATCGACCGGGTGTCAAGCTGTGGTCGCGGCAGGTAGTACAGCCCCCAGTGCGATTTGCCCCCCCAGCCCGTCTGCGAATACCGCCTGGTCGCCCACAACCGCAGCCGGTGAAGCCCATGCCTATCCCCCCCAGGATCGCTGGCAACACCAGCCGGGGATCAATCCCAATTCGGTCTTTCAGTTTAATCCCGGCCAAACCCTAGCCAACGGCCAAGCCTATTTCAACCGGACCGCCTTTGGGCGAACCCTAAGTGTCCTGCGGCAAATGGGTAACGCGCATCGCCATGCCCTATTCCCCCTGCCCTTCCCCGTACCCATTACCTCCATGTTCGGCTGGCGGCTCCACCCCATTTCCGGCGATTGGCGTTTCCATTCCGGGACTGACCTCGCCGCCGATGTCGGCACGCCAGTCCTCGCTGCCTTTGCGGGCAAGGTCACGATCGCGGACGTTATGGGGGGGTATGGCCTCACGGTGGTGCTAGAACATCCAGACGCGGCCCAGGAAACCCTCTATGCCCACCTGTCCCAAATTCTGGTGCGACCGGGGGATACGGTAGAACAGGGTACGGTCATCGGCCTTGTCGGTAGTACGGGCAATTCGACGGGTCCCCACCTGCACTTTGAGGTTCGCCAATATACGCCAGAAGGTTGGATTACCCTCGACCCTGGCCACAAGCTGGAAGCGGCCCTAGCCCGTCTGGTGCAAGCCCTACAACTGGCCCAAGCGGAACCAACGCCCACGCCCAACCTCCCCAAAATGGGACCACCCACGCCGTTTATTGGCCCACCGCTACCGCCCACTGCTTAAGCAGCCCGATTTGGACAGCTTCATAACCTGTTGGCACCAGATACGACTGCTTTGACGACTCAAGTGTCACGACGAACAACGAGGCGCGTACTGAAGCCTTAAGTTTTTCGGGTTATCTGCCGGGGTGAGGGCAGGCGATCTGGCATAGTGGGCAATAGTGAATGCTGAATGGGAGATTTGGGAAATCAACCATGTGTCTAGCCGTGCCCGGAGAAATTGTCAGTATTACGGGGGATGACAGCCTGAACCGCATGGGAAAAGTCCGCTTTGGGGGGGTCCTCAAGGCGGTCAGTTTAGCCTATGTGCCCGAAGCCCAAGTCGGGGATTATGTGATTGTCCATGTGGGCTTTGCCCTGAATACCGTGGATGCGGAAGAGGCCCAACGGGTGTTTGAAACCTTGCAGGCAATGGATGAGTTGGCGGAGTTGGAAGCAAGTGAAGTACGTTGACGAATACCGCGACGCCGACGCTGCCCACCGTTATGCCCACGCGATCGCCCGCCTCACCACCCGGCCCTGGTGCCTCATGGAAATTTGCGGTGGGCAAACCCATGCGATCGTGAAATACGGCATTGACCAACTATTGCCCCCTGAGGTGACCTTGATTCATGGTCCGGGTTGCCCGGTTTGTGTCACCCCGATCGCGCTGATTGATCAGGCGATCGCCTTGGCCTCCCAACCCCAGGTCAGCTTCTGCTCCTTTGGGGATATGTTGCGGGTGCCGGGGAGCGATCGCGATCTCTTCTCGGTGAAGGCGGCGGGAGGAGATGTGCGGATTGTGTATTCGCCCCTGGATGCGGTGAAGTTAGCCCAGGAAAACCCCGATCGCGAGGTGGTTTTCTTCGCTATTGGTTTTGAAACAACGGCTCCGGCAAATGCGATGGCGGTTTATCAGGCGCAACAGCAGGGTTTGAAGAATTTTTCCCTGTTGGTTTCCCAGGTGCTGGTGCCCCCGGCGATCGCGGCAATCCTGGACGCGCCGGAGAATCGGGTGCAGGGGTTCCTGGCTGCCGGTCATGTGTGTACGGTGATGGGGATTGAAGCCTATCAACCGTTGGCGGAGCGATATCGGGTGCCGATCGTGGTCACGGGCTTTGAACCCCTGGATATTCTCCAGGGCATCTATCTTTGCATTGAGCAATTGGAAAATGGTCAAACGGAAGTGGTGAATCAGTACAGCCGGGTGGTACGTCCTGAAGGCAATCGGGTTGCCCAGCAGTTGATCGCTACGGTGTTTGAGGGGGTGCCCCGGCAGTGGCGTGGGATTGGGGAAATTCCTGCCAGTGGGCTGGCCCTGCGATCGGCCTATGCAGCCTTTGATGCCCAAAAACGTTTTGGCCTCCCACGGGAAACCGATCCCCAGCCGGAAGCCCCATCTTCCCCTTTAGCCGCCAGCAACGCGATCGCCTGTATCAGCGGCCTGATTTTGCAAGGGGTGAAGAAACCGAGTGAATGTCCGGCCTTTGGCAAGCTTTGCACACCTGAGCATCCCCTGGGGGCGACGATGGTGTCTTCGGAGGGGGCCTGTGCGGCCTATTATCGCTACCGTGCCCCGGTGTTGAGTGGTTGATGCAGGAGTTGGTGCAAGCACCCGATGAGCTAGTACGGGCTGTCCTGGCATTTTTACATCGTGCTAAAGCAGCCCGTGCAAGGCAACTGATAGCACGATTTGCTGGAATCTTATAGTGATGCAGAGGCAACTGAACTACAGCGGGTGATCGTGACTAACTGTCGGTAGGTCGGCCAGAATGAGTGGTGAAATTGCCGTGGATACGTCAGTGGCTATTCGTTTGAATCAATATAATCAAGATCAACACGATTAATCTGAATAGATAAGGCGACAAGGGAACGCTTGGAGGCGAAGGGCTGGAGCATTGGCAGTGTTGCAGAGTTTCTGGAATTATCTTCCGAAGAAGCGATTTTAGTTGAAATCAAGCTTGCCTTAAGCAAACGTTTGAAGGAACGACGACAAGGCTTGATGACGCAGCATGAACTGGCAATCAGACTGGGTTCCAGTCAACCTCGGATTGCAAAGGCAGAAAGTGGTGATGCTTCGGTTGCGATCGAGCTTCTAATGCGGGCGGTGTTAGCAACGGGAGCAACGGCACAAGCGATCGGACAGGCGATCGCGGGGATTGGATAGGTTGGCCAACGGTTCAATCGTTTTTTTAGAAATTGTAGGGGCAGGTTTTCCAGCATATCTCAACGAGGCAGATCAATCTTGATAAACCTGCCCTGCCTAGATAACGCGGTGTATTAAGGGCGATCGCGTTTTTTGTCGATTTTGGGTTAACCATCGATATTCTGGGGCTGGGCGGGTTCAGATAGATTTTGCGTTTCCCCCATCGATTTTGGCGCAACCCGCCCCTACGAAACGAAATTAGGGAATTGTAGGGGCAGGTTTTCCAGCATATCTCAACGAGGCAGATCAATCTTGATAAACCTGCCCTGCCTAGATAACGCGGTACATCAAGACGATCGCGGTTTTGTTGATTTTGGGTTGATAATCAATATCCTGGGGCTGGGCGGGTTCAGGTAGATTTGCCGTTCCCGCCATAGATTCTGTCGCAACCCGCCCCTACGAAATGTTTGTGGAAAACTCGATTTTTTGAAAAAATTTTTTTATGCCTATCCAAGCGTAACTTCTGTCCTTAAGTCGGTCTCTTACACGCTGATGACGCGCATTCGGTTTGACCAATTCAGCAAACTTTTTCTCGAAGAACTGCTCAGTCCCCTCGGCAGCGTTGAGCGCAACCTGGAAGTCCCTGGTGAAGCTCGCTTTGTCGATGTCTGGTTTATCCCCAGTCCCCAACCGACTGCTCCGCCGATCCCGTTGGGTTTATTGGGACGCATTGCCAGCGCGACCTGCCTGCTCGAACCCTTTCGTAATCCCCCAGCGGCAACGGAAGTGCGCAATTGCTTGCTGAAGTTGTTCCTGATCCAAGCCCAGCAGCAACGACAGGCAAAAAAGCAGCAAACCTCGTTGCTCGAAGCGGAACTGCCCCAACTTTGGATACTGGCCAGCAGCATTACCCAACCCCAACTCACTGGACTGGGGGCGATCGCCCAACCGGAGTGGCCCACTGGGGTTTACCACTTGCCAAGCCTGCTGCGAACCGCCATGATCGATATCAGCCAATTACCCGTCACCCGCGAGACGCTCTGGTTGCGATTGTTGGGTAAAGGTCAGACCCAGGAGCAGGCGATCGCGGAGGTGATTGCCCTACCCACCACTGATCCGGAGCGGGCGATGGCACTGAGGCTACTCTCGACGTGGAAGATTACGATCGACACAGACCACCCAGAGATTATCGATAGCGAGGAGCAACGCTTAACTATGGCACTCTCACAAGCATTTCTGGAATGGGAACAAGCGACTGAACACCGAGGTCTTCAGCAGGGCCTTCAGCAGGGCCTTCAGCAGGGACAGCGGCAAGTGATTGAGCATTTGCTGCGGACACGTTTTGGGGAACTGGATGTCCAGTTGCAGGCGATCGTTCCTGCGATCCTGCGTCTGCCGCCAGAGGACTATACGCCTTTGCTTTTGCAACTGTCGCGGGCCGAACTGCTCGATCGCTTTCAAGCCCAGTAAGCCGCGATCGCCCGTCTAGCCCTGCGCAATCTCCTGCGATCGCGGCACCCAGGGCGACACCCACATTGCCGAGGCATCGTAGAAGTCGGCCCGTTGCTCCAGATTCAATCCGCTGCATTGAACCTGTTGCCTTGGCATTGGGCGGGTTTATCGAGATTTTTAGTCTTCGATCAAGATTTGAGCGCAACCCGCTCCTACGAAAGGAAATTAGACATTGTAGGGGCAGGTTTTCCAGTATATCTCAACTAGGAAGATCAATCTTGATAAACCTGCCCTGTCGAGATGACACAGTGCATCTTTGTAAACCTGCCCTGCCTAGATGACACGGTGCATCTTTGTAAACCTGCCCTGCTTAGATAACGCGGTACATCAAGGACGATCGCGTTTTTGCCGATTTTGGGTTGACAATCAATATCCTCGGGCTGGGCGGGTTTAGGTAGATTTTGCGTTTCCCGCATTGATTTTGGCGTAACCCGCCCCTACGGATAATTGATATTAATTCCCCGGACGATCATGTAAAAACTGGGTGTTTTGGTGCTACAATAACCTCTATAGTTTACATCCTAATGCCTGTGGAAAACTCGATTTTTTGAAAAAAAATTTTTTTCGCGCTACGCGCGGGGAAAAGACGAAACATTAAGAATTATTGCAAAGGGCAAGAGGGCAAAAGCGCAAAGGGCTACAGAGTCCTCGCCGCCGAACACGCCACGCGAAATCCAACGTGGTAGGCGGGGGTGGCGGGAAGACCGTTGGTACGATAGGCCGAGCGACAGAGCCTCGGAAAGTCGTTCCACGAACCACCGCGCAGCAGGCGACGGGCATTGTCATCATTTGTCAACCATGCACTACCATCATCTGGTGCCCCTCGATAATCATTGTGCCAATGATCGACGCACCATTCCCAGACATTGCCATGCATATCATACAGCCCAAAGGCATTGGCATACCCCAGGCTGCCCACATCAATTAAACGCTCACGATATCGCCCTGTTGTGCCCTCACCATAGGTATTATCAACATAGTTAGCAACTTCGCTGGAAATCGTTTCACCAAAATGAAATGGCGTGGTGGTTCCCGCCCGACAAGCATATTCCCATTCCGCTTCGCTCGGTAGGCGGTAGTCTTTGCCCGTTTGCTTGCTTAAGCGTTGACAAAAGGCAATCGCATCGTGCCAAGATACGCCTACAACGGGTCGATTGGGACTAACAAAACGTTCTTCATTGTAGCGAGTCGCGGGATTACTCCCCATGACTGCCTCGTACTGGGCTTGGGTCACCGCATATTGACCCAGGAAAAACTGGGGAACGGTCACCGGATGCTGAGGACCTTCGTCGTCGGAACGCCCTTTGTCATCTCTAGATCCCATATCAAACGTCCCGCCAGGGATCAGCACCATTGCCAACTCTACCGACCCTGGCAATATCTCGATAAACCGCTGTGCTTCTGCCTCCTGCGCCTGAATCTCCCAGCCATTCTCACGCTGCGAAGAGCCAGAGGGTTGTTTTTGCAGCGTTGCCGTCCTAAATGTAAACGGCTGTAACTGTATGGCTTCTGGTTCGACTGCTGGTTCGACTTCATCGTTACGCCGCAACGCCCCCACGGGTTGCGCCAACTGTTGCGCCACCTCGGCGTAGTAGCCCCCCAACCGCTCCAAGGTTTGGATCGCGATCCGGGCAAACGGTAACAACAACTGCTGCCCCAATTCATCCGCCGCCGATCGCGGAGCGTCTCCAGCGGAGAATCGCTGTACCAGTTCCGGCAACTGCGCCATCAACGCCGCAAAACTGCGCGTACTAAGTCCTAACCGCTCCGAAATATCAGCCGAAACCGCATCCAACACCGCTTCCGTCTGATTCGTGGGCATCCCCGCTAGCAACACATCCCGCACCCCCGGCACAAACTCATAGCCAAGCCCTGGCTCCCCTGCCGGTTGCTCTACTGCCGACTCACGCTCCAACAGCCCACTCATAAACACTTCCGCCACATGGACCTGCAACGACTCCGGCAAAAGCGTTTGTTGAATCAAGTTAATCACCGGCAAACTCACCGGCACCGCCGCCATCAAACCCGCCAACCGTTGGGCCAACAACGATGCCGTCACTCGAAATTGGCGCACCAAAAATTCCGCATCCCGTGATCGCAGCAGTACGACCTGTGCCCCCCTAGCGATCGCCGCCAAATCAACCCGAATCCCCACCACCGCCGCATTACCAACCCCCGCCACCATCCGCGACCAGCGGTACACCGGCTCCGGCTCCAACGTCACCACCGGCAACCGCAGCGATCGGGATGCTTGCATCCCTTCCGGCTCCTCAACCTCAAACGCAGGCAACAGCGCCTCACACCGTAACTGCTGGTTAGGCACACCGGGCAACAACGCCCGCAACCGCACCGGCTCACCCATCGCCAAACAAGTCTGGGACCACAACCGTTCCGGCAAAAGTTGCACCAAACTCACCGGCACCACCTGCCCCCACGCCTCAAGCTGCTCATAAATCGCCCCCTGCTGCCACAGGCGAGACCTGCAATCACTCAGGACCCAAATCACCTGGCGACGCGACGGCTCCAATAACACCTTCGGCGATAAAACCGCCTGACTCCCCCGCCGCTCTCGACCCCCCCCCGGCCTCACCTGGATGG
>NZ_JBRCAD010000034.1:0-16537 GCF_053493415.1 Trichothermofontia sp.
AACCCCATCTCCCAGAGATCCCCCTACCCGAAACTCCCCCGCCCGTGGCCCCAGTGTCATTGATCGACGCTGGCGAAGCCACTACGATTGAAGCGGGGCCAAGTTTTGAGGAAGAAACCTTTATTCAGAGCCAGGAACCCGCTGTTGAGCTTGTCGATCTTTCCCTACCCACGCCCCCAACGGAGGAAACCGAAGCTGCCGCCGCGATCGCAATGGATGAGCTGTTCGGAGAATCCCAATCTCTATCCCAAGAGTTAGCAGTGAGCCAGGAAGCCGTGGAAGCAGCGGCTCGTGAACTGGCCAGTGTGGGGGCAGATCTGGGGTTTGACGAGGAAACTTTTGTTCAAGCCTTAGAGCCACCCGTCGGCCCAGAGTTGGTTCCCGCAGCTCCCGAATTTGAGATTTCCGACGAAACCTTTATCCAGGACCTAGAAGCCCCCGAACCCCCGTCAGTTCCAGAGTTAGAAGCCCTACCACTCGAAACACCGGAGCTAGAAACGCCTGAAACTGGGGCACTTGCCGAACCCTGGGAAACCGTGCCAGAAGCATCAGAACCAGAGGTAACGCCCGATGAGATGTGGGCAGATGCGGCTGATATGGTTGACGATAGCTGGTTGCAGGAATTAGGCATTGCGGAAACGGAACCAGCGGCAGAACCAGAGGCCGACTTTGGCCTGGAAGCAGCGCCGACACTAGAACCAGAGGCCGACTTTGGCCTGGAAGCAGCCACTGGTAGCCCGGAAATGGCCACGGATGCCCTAGTCGATGCCCTCCTGCAAGCGGATCTGGAAGCCGAGCTACCTCCCCCTGAACCAGCAGCCCCAGTACCGCCAGCGGCTGCGGAGCCAGATTTCGATGATCTGTCATGGGCGACGGCTGCCCCCGATCGGGCAACGGAAGAGCGGCTGGAGCTGGACCTAGAGCCTGCCAGCGGGGAGTCGGATTGGGATGAATTATCGGCCTTTGCTGATACGGCGCAACCGTCTGATCCGTGGGAAGCCGTTGAGGCCACCGCCCCCCCTGATTGGCTAACAGAAGAAGAGACCCCCGCGATGCCGCCAACCCTGGAAACCCCAGAGATTTTGGAAGAATTTGATCCCAGTCTATTTGCCGATGAGGTCGGGAGCACGCCGGAGACGGCTGGGATGGTCACCCCCGCTGAGGATGCTTTCCTCGGTGCCTTCAACGAAGATGAGCTAGCCGCGGCGCCGATCGCCCTGGAAGCAGACGGGGAGATTCCTGACACGGCATCGTCCCTGGATACCGAAGCCGCCTTTGCCGAATTTGAGGCGGCACTTTTCCCAGATGAGACGGGGACGGAAGCGGCCATGCCTGACCTGGAGCTAGGCGGACTGGAAGAACCGACTGACACGGCTGAAATGCCAACAACAGCCGATCCGCTGGCGGGGTTATTCTCGGATACGGGCCTGTCAACGGCTGAGCTGACGGCTGAGATTGAGGATTTCATGCCCACGGCGGTTCCTGAGGCGGAGATAACGGCCTCCCCCACTGATGCTTATGATCCCCTAGCGGCGTTGTTTGATGAGTCTGAGTCTGAGGATTTCGCCCATATCCTGGACGTGCCTGAGGGGCTAGAGGGAGAGGACCCGCTAGCGGCCTTTGATGTTGATCCCTTTGCCGACGAGTTTAGTGACGCCGAGGAACCCACCTAAACACCGGGGGGCGTTCATTAACCTGGGGATTACCTACGGTTAAAAGCCGGAGAGTAGCGTAGGTCAGGAAGATCCAATCTTCTGGACGAATCTGTCAACTGATCAACCGCTATGACCCTGAAACGTAGAGATCTCCTGGCCTTCTTAGGGGTAACGGTGGGGAGTGCTACCCTCGCTGCCTGGGATAAGTTTGCTTGGCTGCCCAAAGGACAACCCACACCAAAACTGGAACTGGAGGCTGGTCCAGCCCATGCAGCACTTCCCGAAGGGGTTATGGCGCGAGTCATGCCATCCCTGCCCTTTCAACCGGTGTTGGGGCCTATCCCCCTGCCCACTGACGGCATGGCCTCCGACAACCCCACGGCCTACCGTACTTTTCAGGTACAGGATGATGTCGTTTTACCCGATGGGTTTACCTACGATATTGTCGCCACCTGGGGCGATCGCTTGGGGGATGCCCGCGTGGGTTACAACAACGACTTCCTGGCGTTGCTGGAAACGGGAGCGAATCAGGGCCTCCTGACGGTTAATTTTGAATACATCAGTCCCCACGTTTGGATGGAAACCTATGCAGCGGTCATGGGTCAGTCCCTGCCCTTCGCCGAGTTGCAGGCGGCGATCGCGGCGGCGGGCGATCGCGGGATTAATGCCTTTGCCCTGCCAGCGGACGATCGCACCAAACACGTGGTCCGGGTGGTGTGTGAGGCGGCCATGATGGATGTTGGGATTGGCGTGATGGCGCTCCGGCGAACCCCAGAGGGACGCTGGGTAAGAACGGCG
The DNA here is from genome assembly GCF_053493415.1 of Trichothermofontia sp. Taxonomy (NCBI): domain Bacteria; kingdom Bacillati; phylum Cyanobacteriota; class Cyanophyceae; order Leptolyngbyales; family Trichocoleusaceae; genus Trichothermofontia; species Trichothermofontia sp. The sequence continues at coordinate 2,454 of NZ_JBRCAD010000034.1, forward strand.
GCGGTCAGCGATCGTCGGGTGACGGGCATTTCTGGCCTCACTGATGGGCACTACCTCAAAGCCACGGGGCCTGCCGTCGCCGTGTTCACCAAAACCAGCAAGCAGGGCTATGACGATCGCCTCGGCGAGCGCGTGATTGGCACCTGTAGTAACTGTGCGGGGGGGATAACCCCTTGGGGCACAGTGTTCAGTGCCGAAGAGAATTTCCAGAGTTTTGTCCCGGAAGCGGTTTATGCCGATGGGAGCGCGTTTGATCCGGGGGCTGCACCCCTGCGGCTGACGGCGGCGGAGATGCTGGGGATTGGGAATGTATTTGGTCTCGCGGGCAATAAGTATGGTTGGATGGTCGAAATTGACCCCACGAATCCCCAGGACTACGGCACCAAACACACCTGGTTGGGACGTTTCCGCCACGAAGCGATCGCAGTGCGGGCCGAGGCGGGTAAACCCCTGGCTTGCTATTCCGGGTGCGATCGACGCGGGGGCCACCTTTATAAGTTCGTGAGTGCTGAGACCGTGCGCAACCCCCAGGATAAGGGCAATTCCCGGCTCCTTAGCCAGGGAATGCTCTATGCTGCTAAGTTTAATCCCGACGGGACTGGTCGCTGGATTGCCCTGAAACCCGATACGCGCGTGAATCCCGATCTGCCCAGCATCCATGCCGGGGAGATGATTCCCCTCCCCCAACGTCCCGACGGCGGCTTTTTCCGAGCAACCGAAGATGCGCAAGCGATCGCCTTCCAACACCAGTTTTCCACCTTAGGCGATCTCTATACAGGCACGGCCCTGGAAAAACAAGGGGCTATTCTTATTGACGCCCATTTTGCCGCCAATGCTGCCGGGGCCACCTGCACGGCGCGACCGGAAGATGCCGATCTCCGGCCCGATGGGACCCTCTTTATTGCCTTCACCTCCGGCTCACCCAGTAGCCGTGATGGCAGCCCCGACCTACGCATTTTTCAGGGACCCGATGGCCAAGCCTACGAACACGGCTGGTTGATGAAGCTCATGGAGGCTGGTAATGATCCCGCAGCCATGACCTTCCGCTGGACCATGCTGGCAATGGGCGGTGAACCTGCCGATGGGGGCGCGGGCTTCTCGAACCCGGATAACCTGCTCTTTGATGCCCATGATAATCTCTGGATGGTCACGGATATCTCTAGCGATCAGCACAATCGGGCCGTCCCGGCGGGTCGGTTGGACTCGACGGGTAAGCCAATCAGCCAATCTAACCTACGGGGCCTTTTTGGCAATAACTCGATCTGGATGATCCCGACCCAAGGTCCGCAAGCAGGGCATGCCTATCTCTTCGGCTATGGGCCAATGGAGTGCGAAATCTGTGGTCCCTGGTTCAGCCGCGATCAAACGACCCTGTTCCTAGCCATCCAGCATCCGGGCGAGATCAATGGAACCCGGCGCAATCTGGCCCAGGAGACCCGTTCCTTTGCCCTCCGCACGATCGCGGGTACCGAATTTCTCCAGTCCCGACAGGTCCCGATCGGCTCCAACTGGCCTGGAAAAGCCACCAATGATCCCCCTAAACCAGCCGTGATTGCGGTGCGGCGCTTAGACGGCCGATCGTTGACCTAACCTCAGCTCACCTAATATTCAGAGACCCCGCTTGGTGGGGTCGGCGTCGCGCCTGCCCGCCGTTTCGCCCCCCGCTATCCGCCCCTCAGGTGCCCCGCCTGGTGGGGTCGGCATCTCGCCTGCCCGCTGTTCCGCACCCAAATACGACGGAGAAGCTGCCACAACGCCCCAAGATATCCCACAATGGAACAGGACCTTTACCCCACGAAGATGGATAGACCAGGGCAAGACCTCCCTTCCCCTCGTCGCCTGTCGCTAGGAACTGTGTATGGATAGCAATAACCTACTCAAACAACTGCTGATGATTGGGATTGGCACCACCTCATTGGTGGCGGAAAAGATTCGTGAGGTGAGTGATGAATGGGTGAAAACTGGACAACTTGATCCGGAGCAGGCCAAAACCTTTGTAGATGATTTCATGAGCCAGTTTAAGGCGGAGCAAGGCAACCTTGAAGGTCAGATGCAGCGGTTACTCAAAAATACGCTCCAGGATATTGGTGTCGCTAATCAGTCAGAAATGGATGAGTTGCGTGGGCGTATCGATCGCCTGGAACGGCAGGTCCGTGACCTGGAAAACCGTCTGTGGAAATAGCCCCCTTGGTCCACTGCCATTTGGAAAACCATGCGTCAAGGAGAAGCCATTGTGCGCGAAATTTTAATCAGTATTAGTGTGATGGTTGTTTGTTGTGTTGTATTGATTGCCGCCCAACTGCTCGGCGATCGCCAACCGGCAATGGCCGACACCAATCCCGATCGCTCTGTAGCAGTTCAGACCATCAATACCGCCACAGCCACGCCCCCGTCCCGTCCCCCTGAAACATCCGATGCGCCCTCAGCCTCCCCTGAACCCGTGACGATCGCGCAAGCTCCGAAAGAAACCACCACGGCTAACCCACCTGGAGATGAACCTGTGACTGCTGATGACTCGATCGTGACCCTACCCTCTGGCCTCCAGTACGAAGATTTACAAGTCGGGGATGGCCCTAGTCCCCAACCCGGCGATCGTGTCACTGTACACTACACGGGGACCTTAACCGATGGCCAAAAGTTTGATAGCTCTCGCGATCGGGGACGTCCCTTCCAGTTCACAATTGGTGTTGGCCAGGTCATTAAGGGCTGGGATGAGGGCGTTGCCAGCATGAAAGTGGGGGGGCGTCGCAAGCTGATGATTCCTGCTGATTTAGGCTACGGGGAGCGGGGGGCTGGCGGTGTGATTCCCCCCAATGCCACCCTCGTATTTGATGTCGAATTGCTAGGCGTGAACTAGTAAAGCCCTGATTCGGCACCTATCCAGATAACATCGGCCCACTTAACCCAATGCCCAGCATGACTGCCACGTATACCGTCAAGATCCACGATCGCTTTACCGATACCCACCACTGCGTCCAAATCCCCGACGATCGCTATATCCTTCATAGCCTGGAACACCAGGGAGTCGCCCTGCCCTTTGCCTGCCGGAATGGAGCCTGTACCAGTTGTGCTGTTCGCATTATTGCGGGTGACATTTACCAACCGGAGGCAATGGGCCTATCCCCCCAGTTACAGCAGGAAGGCTATGCGCTGCTGTGTGTAGGCTACCCGCGATCGGACCTGGAGCTGGAAACCCAGGATGAGGATGAGGTCTATGAGTTACAGTTTGGCCGCTACTTTGGCAAAGGCAAGGTCCGCTTAGGGTTGCCCCTGGATGAGGACTAGATACCGCCAAGCTAAGGTTTCGCAACGTAGGGAGTAACGACTTTAGTCGTTGCGGGTTAAAGCCAACACGACACCTGTTGCGCGATCAGCCCCGCGATCGCGACACCCTAAAAAAACACCACGCCCCGCCGTGAGGAGTGGTGTTTCGTGTGGCTACCCACAACTGATTCGGAATTGGGGGCTACCCCTAAGCTAGATCGGCCTACCTAGGGTTTAACGGATCAAACTGCGCAAGGCCGCTTTTTGCTGTGGTGAAAGCTTTTGGGCGGCCTCACGGGCCTTTTCGGCGGAATCCAGGGATTGCAGCAGGCTGAGGAGTTCCGCTTCCAGGTGATCTGCTGTGGGCGAAGGAGGCGGGTTCAGGGTTTCCACAACCTCCGGATGGTCACAGGCCCCCGCATTGCAATTCAGACCCAACAAATGCCAGTAGATTGTGGGAACCACACTGCCCCGTTGCTTGATCAACTCATGATTGAGGGTTTGGGTTTCCAGATAGGCCGTAGCTGATGGATAGAAGGCCGATTCGCGGGGATAGGGCACTGTAAAGCAGCCAAAGAAGTGGCGATATTCCTCCGAATCGAGGATGGCGGTGATACACTTACCAACCCCGCCGTGCATTAAGATGTCCGAGTAGTGACGGATTTCCTCTTGATCGATCGGTGCCCGTCCCATGAAGTGCTTAAAGCACAGTTCCAAAAACTTCAAATTGGAGGAATTGTGATAGAACGAATTGAGATAAACCTCGGAATGGGCCAAAATCTTGAGAAAACGACGAACACCAATTTTGTCTGATAAAAAATCGGCTTCCGCTTGGGCGAGAATCTTACGCTCATAGGCGTAGGGTTGACGTTCTAGCACCTGCCGATAAATTTGCACCAGGGCGGTCTGCCGTTCGGCACGGGTTGAGTAGCGGTTAACCGTGATTGGGGTGAATTGATATTCAGACATCATGATCGTTACTCCTTTTAGGTGGGTAGACCGAAATGAGGGTATCGGCAGATGCAAACGTCCTTAACCTGCGTTCCCTGATGGCCTAGGCATGGGCTTGGAGCGCTGAGATGACCACATCAATATAGGGATGAATCAGGCCACTATCCTGACTGGGCAGGGTTTCGTTAATGGCATCCTGAAGATAGCGGTAGGCGGTACTGCAATGAGCGGTGCGTTTATGGGCCAGCAAGATGGTATCGAGCCAGACCATCATCTGCTCTTTGAAGAAGATTTCATCATCACGGAGGACGGAGAGGGCAATATAGCGCAGGACTTCGGTCATATCATACTTGCACCGTTGGCCATGTTTTTGGATCACCTCTGGATAGACCTGCGCCAGTTTCCGCAGAGCCGTAATCACCAGTTGTTCGCTGTGCTCCCGCAGTTTGTGGTAGGTGTCGAGCCGAGTGCGATAGGTTTCTACATACTGCTCTAGGGGTTGCAATTCCTTCAGCGACAGGTAGCGCCCATCGGCATCAAGAACGTTTTTCTCTAGGGTGTGGTTGAGGGTATGCATAGCACAATCATTCATTCAGTTAAGGGGACAAATAGGTTGGTAGTACTGCGGAAGTGTGCTTCCCCCTGATGGCCTGGATGCGCACTAGGCGGGAAGACGAGCAGGAACACCCTCAGGTGCAGAGTGCCTGCATGAGCAGACGCTCTCTTTTGAATCTATGCTCAGACTGCCCAACGCAGGGGAGCGGTTCAACACCTTGCAGCGATTCTTAATAGTTCTTTTTAAATCAGCCCCATTCGGTTGCTAATTGTATCCAAAACACCGATCGCGCCGGACTTGCTTAACCCCAGGGCAGTTAACGAACCAACAGCCAAATGCCGCCGATCGCGCCGATCGCGCCGAAAATTGCCCGCAGACTCACGCGATCGCCCATCCCGGCGGCAAAGGACAACACAAACAGGGGGCTGGTGGCTCCCAGGGCTTGCACAATCCCAGCGGCGGTGAACTTGAAGGCAATCTGCTGGAGCCAAATCGCCAGGTAGGTACTAAAAAAAGCCGTGAGGGCGATCGTGACGCTGAGTTTGGGTGAACGTAGGGGTTGAAGCTGTTGGCCTAGGGAAATCGGGGTGAGCCATAACCAGGCCCCCGTTAAGGCCACCCCCGCTATCAGACGGATTTGGGTAGCCCAGAGGGCACTAATCTCCCCCTGGCTCAACACCGCACGGGATAGGAGTGCCCCTAGCGCGTGGGTGGCTGCCGTGAGCAGGCCAAAGCCAATCCCCAGGTAGCGATAACTGTGTTCCCCCAGGGGAGCGCGATCGACCGTCCGCTCACTGATTACCCACCCCACCCCGGCGATCGTCAGGCCCATGCCCAATAACTGCACCGCCATCAGACGTTCCTGCAAGACCACTGCCGCCATCACGGTCGTAAAGGGAGCCGCCAACAGACCCATGAGGAGGGTTTGGCGGGCACCGAGATAATTCAACGTTTGGAAATAGAGGGTATCGCTGATCCCAATGCCCAGGGCACCACTCAGGCACAACCAGCCCAGTTCATGCGGGTGATGGCGCATCAGATCCACCAGCCGGGTCGTGGGGGGCGATTGCCAGACCAGGGTGAGACTGATCAGCATAAGCGCCACAATGCCCTTGGCAAAGTTCAAGACTAGGGGGGATAGGCGGTGCCCCATCTGGGCATAGACCAAAGTGGCGATCGCCCATAACCAGGCGGCCCCCAATGCGGCCAGTTCCCCCCGCCAAACTAGGCCCTCAACCATGCGCGATTACAGCAGGTTCATCAACGTTAATCATCGATTGTCGATATTCAATCAGCCATTTTAATAATCCACTTCAAACCGGGCCACGGCGGTCCCTGGGTAGTAGTGATTCAGAATTTGCAGGTAGCTATAGCCCTGCTCGGCCAAATCCCGCGCCCCCAGTTGGCTCATGCCATGCCCCTGGAATGCCTCCATCACAATCTCATCCGACGCCGCGTAGAGGGATTCCACCACCCCGCCGTGGTAGCTGACAAACTGGCCCGCTGTGGCATCTACCGCCTGGATCGTGCGATCGGCGATCGTCTCCAACCCCCGATACACCTGGTAATACTCCGTCGCACCAATGTGGTAGAGCGCATTCACGGGCCGGAAGTAATAGACCAGCGCGTAGGAGCGGGCCGCCACCGCCTGCGCCTTGAGGGCCTCCATGTCCCAACTGGGGGATACCTCACTCCCCACAACACTGTAGAGATAGCGCTTGAGGTCCACCGCGTTAATGGCCCAAATATTCCCAGAGCGGAGCACCAGTAATAAGTTGCCCGGATAGCGGCGATCGTCTAACCGGAAACTGGCCCCTGGCGGCAGGGCCACCCCGATCATCTCCCCGAGGGAGGCGCCATTGATCTGGATACCCCCACCCTCCGTGGCCACTCGATAGGCTTCCCCCGGTACCAGTTGCATCAAGGCTTGCCCCGATTGATCGACGATCGCGGCGGTGGCATCAACACTCAGTTGGAGGGCGTCTGTCCCTTCCACGATCGCCACCCGCATCTCGATCATGCTATCCACTTGGGCCGTGGCGGGTTGGAAGTGGGCCTTAGCCCGATCGTTAATGGCCTGTTGCTCTGGCGTATAGGCCGGTTTAGGCGCTGTCCCGATCTGGGTCTGGGCCACCGCAGGCGCTGGTGGAGACGCTGCGGGTGGGGGTGTTGCTGGGGAGGCCGAGGGGACAGACCGATCCGTCGCCAGTTGGGATCGCGCCGATGGGGCCGCCGCCGGTAGGGGGGGCAAGGGGGTAGAAACGGCCACGGGGGCACTGCCCTGGCTACGGCCATAGAGCAAAAGGGTAGAAAAGGGTAGGCACCCCGCCAGCAATAAGGTCAGAAACCAGAGACGTTGCCCCAGGGTTTGCGACAACGGGGACAAGGGCTGTTTATTCATAACCGTCTCGGTGTGATCACAATCTGAGGCCAAGGTATCCGGAGAAGATTCTAACGACGTCGGAGAGATTACATACTAGGCTGAAATAACCCTAAAGGCATCCCCCCTGGCCAAGGTGAGTGCGGCGATTGCCAACGCCACGGGGTTAAAGTCGGCAATTCTACGGTCCCAGGTCCGTTAGAAACTTTCTTAAACTAAGGGGATCAGCTTACACTAAATACCGAAGGGATTGCATCACGACCGCCCGGAAGCAGCTCCACCCGCCCTTGACACTGGAACACGCCGTGGTTACTTGGGACAAAATGTGATGAGTCGTGTTCATTGTCAGACATACTATGAGCCTAGGGCGGGCTTGCTGCCGTTTGTTGCCTACTCTTCTACCCTGGGGGCATTTGCCCCAACCCAGCGCTATCATGTCGCTTACTGTTGATTCATCCTTGCCCACCCATCTCCCTGTGTCTGACTCCAACACTGACTTGGCTGATTGCGTGATTGGGGCAGCCATCTTTGATTTGAATGGTCTGCCTAAGGAGTACTTTGTCACCAGCGATAACAACAATATTAGTTGGGTACAAACGATCTTCCAGGCATTGGGCCTCCAATCCTTGCTGATGTCATCTCTAAAGTTGGAGGGGTTCCACCATGCGGTGATTCGGGGGCAGGACTGCAATGCGGTGATTGTCAAGCAGCGCAACTACTACACGGCGCTCCTGATTCGTGCCACTGACGACACACCCGTGAGTAACACCCTGGTCAATTGGGTCCACGATTTTGAGATCGAAACCCTCCGCAATCATCCGCGCTTCCGGGTAGCTTAGGGGCGCTAGGAATCCTCTAGACGGTTAACCGGAACTTCGATCGCGGTCACATCCACCGTATTGGCTTGGCCCAGGCGCACAAAGTGCTTATCCTGTACTTCCAAGCGGGTGCCACAGTTGGGACAATCGAACTCGGCATGGGCTAAGCCTGTAAACTCATACTGGCAGGCAGGACACCGATCCTGGACAATTTGGCGCTGCAACCACCAGCGTAGCCCCACAAACGCTAAAACTGGGGTGATCAACACTAGGCCCAACAGCACAAATAGACCGTTGACAATCCACTGGAAGCCCAGAGACCCCAACAACAGTACAACGGTTAGCAAAACGAACCAGCAGCCTAAACCCGATAGGTTATTTTGGCCCCAGTTATAGCGAGTGAAGAAACTATTGGGGTCCATACTACCTCCTGGACAATGAGAACGGTGTCTGCCCCGACGGGGGTGGCAAACCTAGGATTGCCTTGCTGCCATCCTAGCGGACAGGGCGCTTTTCCCCTGGCGATCGTTCCATAACGTTACACCCTAGGGAATCTTTCCCCAGTCACGCAAATGCGGGAGCCACTGGTGCCCCCGCAAATCGCTTACTGACCCAATGGGTTGATCGCGTCCTAGTTGCTCGCAACGTCAATTGTGCAAGGCCGGTAGTGCGGGCTTTAGACGGCAACGACTAAAGTCGTTACTACGAACGCTGCAAAACGCTGCGAAACGATATGCTTACTGTGCTAGAACAGCCCCAAAGTCAGGGACTTGTCGATCGGCATTGTGGCCCCAATGCCCAACCACAGGGTAACTGCCGTGCCAAACAGGAAGACCGTTGTGGCGATCGGGCGGCGGAAGGGATTTTGGAACTTGTTCACGCCTTCAATGAAGGGCACCAGAATCAACCCCAGGGGAATTGCCGTTTGGAGCAGAATCCCCAGAAGTTTATTGGGCACCACCCGCAGGATTTGGAAGGCCGGGTAGAGATACCACTCCGGCAGAATTTCCAGGGGGGTGGCGAAGGGGTTAGACGGTTCACCTACCATTGCCGGGTCAAGGACAGCCAGGGCAACAACACAGGCGATCGTCCCCGCAATCACGACGGGGAAGATATACAGCAGGTCATTGGGCCAAGCGGGTTCACCGTAGTAGTTGTGCCCCATGCCCTTGGCCAAGAGTGCCCGCAGCTTCGGATTATCTAAATCCGGCTTCTTTAGCGTTGACATAGATTCAGTGGTTCTCCTCTAGGTTAAGCAAATGAGAATTACCCAGACTTACAGGGGACCCGAGATCCCTTGCTTGCGGATCATCAGGAAGTGGAACAGCATGAAGGTCGCTAGCAGCCAGGGCAGAACGAAGGTATGCAGGCTGTAGAAGCGGGTCAAGGTGGCTTGGCCGACGCTGGTGCCGCCCCGAATCAATTCGACAATAAAGGGACCGACGAGGGGAATTGCTTCCGGCACCCCGGACACAATCTTGACGGCCCAGTAGCCCACTTGGTCCCAGGGGAGGGAATAGCCGGTCACCCCAAAGGAAACGGTAATCGTGGCCATGATCACCCCGGTTACCCAGGTCAACTCGCGGGGTTTCTTGAAGCCCCCGGTCAGGTAGACCCGGAAGACGTGCAGGATCATCATGAGCACCATCATGCTGGCGGACCAGCGATGGATTGAGCGGATCAGCCAGCCGAAGTTGACATCGGTCATAATATATTGAACCGACGAAAACGCCTCGGTCACCGTGGGCCGATAGTAGAAGGTCATGGCGAAGCCAGTGGCGAACTGGATGATGAAGCAGACCAGGGTAATGCCGCCCAGACAGTAAAAGATATTGACGTGGGGGGGAACGTACTTACTGGTAATGTCTTCTTCTATGGCTTGAACGTCCAGGCGCTCCTGGAACCAGTCATAAACTTTTGAATCTTTGACCTGCTTGATGAACATGAAGCCGAAAGTCCTAGAAAATGTAAGCAGCTTAATAAAAAATGTAACATAGCAGCAAAAGCACTTTGACGCGAGTTTAGGGGATTTGGACACCAATCTGGTTGCTTGCCCAGCGCCGGATCACCCCAACGGCCCCAAACAACCTGGTTTAACTAGGCTGAGGGGGATTCCCACGATTTCCTGACCCCAGTAACGGCTCCCTGGGGGTTGATGAGGAGCCAGCCCTGTTTTCCTGATAAAAAGTTAATTTTTGTAAATGCATACCCGTTTCATTCAGCTTGGTTTGTTCGTCCTGTTGCAGCTTGTCTGTGTCCTGGGCCTCTGGAGTCAACCGGCGCTGGCGCTCACGGATGAGCAGGAATTGGTCAACGAGGCTTGGCGCATTGTCAACCGATCGTACCTGGATGCCACGTTTAATCATCAAAACTGGTTGCGGCTGCGTCAGAAGCTCCTACGGCAACCCCTAGCCGATCGCGCGTCGGCCTATGCAGCCATTGACCAAATGCTGGCCAGTTTGGGGGACCCCTTTACCCGCTTTCTGGACCCGGACCAGTACCGCAGTTTACAGGTGAGTACGTCGGGGGAGTTAACCGGGGTGGGCTTACAAATCACGATCGACGAGCCATCCGGCCAATTACAGGTGATTACGCCCCTGGAGGGGTCCCCTGCCGAAGCGGTGGGGATTCAGCCGTTGGACTACATTCTCAAGATTGATGGTGAGCCTACCCAGGGGATGTCCCTAGATGAGGCTGCCGATCGGATGCGCGGCCCGATCGGGACCCAGGTGGTGCTGACGATCGCCCCGAACCAGGCTCCCCAGGCATCGCCACAAAATATTACGGTGACCCGTGGTCGAATTCTGCTGAATCCGGTGACTGCCCAACTGCACCTGACCCCCCAAGGCACGCCGATCGGCTATTTGCGCCTGAGCCAGTTCAACGCCAATGCGGTGCAGGAATTGAAGCGATCGCTGCTGACCTTGGAGCAGTCCCATCCGGTGGGCTATGTCCTCGACCTGCGGAATAATCCCGGCGGGTTGTTACAGGCGGGGATTGAAATTGCGCGGCTGTGGGTGGATGAGGGGCCGATCGTCTATACCGTCAACCGGCAGGGGGTGTTGGGCAGTTTTGATGCAATGGGGTCAGCCATTACCCAGGCCCCCCTCGTGGTGCTGGTAAACCAGGGCACCGCTAGTGCGAGTGAAATTCTGGCGGGCGCACTCCAGGACAGTGGTCGGGCGATCCTGGTGGGGGAACGGACCTTTGGCAAGGGGTTAATTCAATCCCTGTTTAAGCTGCCCGATGGGTCGGGGATGGCGGTGACCGTGGCCAAGTACGAAACCCCCAATCACCACGATATCCACCAACGGGGTATTCAACCCGATCGCGTGGTTCCCCTGCCGCCGTTACCGCGTCAGCAAATGGGGACCGAGCAAGATCTGCAATACCAGGCAGCCGTGGATGTCCTCACCCAGCGAACGGTCCTGGTTGGTGCCGCCTGAGCTAGGGGCCGATCCGGCAGCGGCTGCTCCGCGTGGGACTCGCAGCGAACGCATTTACCATGATCCCCTGCATGGGGCGATCGTCCTCGATGCCCATGACCCCACCGAGGCGTTACTCATCCGACTGATCGACACCCCAGCTTTCCAGCGGTTACGGCGGATTCGGCAACTGGGACCGGCCAACCTCACCTTTCACGGGGCGGAGATGTCCCGTTTTACCCACTCCCTGGGGGTGATGGCGATTACCCGGCGGGCCTTCGATCGCTTGGCCAAGCGTGATCCGGTCCTTCAACCCTACCGGGCGGTGGCGCTGGCGGCGGCCCTATTGCACGACATCGGCCACGGTCCCTTTAGCCACACCAGCGAGGAGATTTTTGGGAATCACCATGAACAGTGGACGGCTCGGATTCTGAGCGAGTCGGCCCCGGTGCGGGAATTACTAGATGCCTATGATCCCAGCCTGTTACCCCAGATCAAACAGGTTTACCATCACCAACACCCGGTCCCCCTGATCTGGCAACTGGTCTCCAGCCAACTCGACTGCGATCGCCTGGACTACCTGCTACGGGATAGTTACTTTACCGGCGCGTCCTATGGAACGCTTGATCTCGATCGCCTGTTGATGGCGATGAACTTTGATCCGCTGACCCAACAGTTGGTGGTGGCCCGCAAGGGGCTGACGGCGGTGGAACATTACCTGTTGGTGCGCTATCTCATGTACGCCCAGGTGTATAACCATCCCAAAAATATCGCGGCGAACTGGGGCCTGGAGCAGGTGTTCCAGCGGGCGCGGGAGTTACTCACCCAGGAAACGCCGACTACGCCGCCCTTTGTTGATGACACGATGGGGGCTTGGTTGACCCAACCGATGGCCAGCCTGACGATCGCCCAGTATCTCGCTGCTGATGATGAGGTTTTTAGCTATCACCTACATCGGTGGTACCACGATGCAGACCCGATTCTCGCGGATTTAGCCCGCCGGTCGCGCGATCGCGATCTCCTCAAAGCCCTTGACGTAACGGATTTAGGCGAGGACGGGGCGAACACCCTTTGTCAAATGGCCCAGCACCACTGGCAACAGCAGGGGCATCCGCCCCAGTATTACCTGGGCCTGCGCGTCTCCCACCAACGGGGCTACAGCTTGTACCAACGGGGGATTAAGTTACTGACCGCCGATGGCCTCCAGGAAATTAGTCATGCTTCGCCCCTGGTGCAAACCCTGATCCAACCCTACCGGCGGCTGTGGCTGATCTATCCGCGATCGCTCACGGTCAGTATTCAGCAGTGGCGGCAGCGCTTGCGGCATGATTCGCATGGCGTTTAGCTGGTCGAGTCCCTCGCAACGTGAATTCGGCAAGGTTGGTCGTGCGGGCTTTAGCTGGCAACGACTAAAGTCGTTACTACGAACGCTAGGGCTTTGGCTGGCAACGACTGAAGTCGTGACTACAAACGTTGCGAAGCCTAATTTTTACTGTGCTAGTTTGCCTGTCCTACCTAGTCTCACCCTGTCTAGACCCCTGTTTAAGCCAACTTTTTGGACCCCAGCTTATCTAAGCTTAATAAACTCTTATGAACTCTGACCTGCTCTATAGGAGATTACGGGGTATTCATGATAGAAAGAAATCAAATTTAGAGACCGTGGTGGTGTGATGGTGCAATTGTCAAAACGGTGCCTCAGCACTGGCGTGGTGGTGTTTGCAGTTTTTTCCCCGTTCAACAACGCCTATGCCAGCGATTTCCCCAAGGGAACGCTTCACGAACGCGATCTTTCCCTAAGTCCAGAATCCCAACCAAGTTTGACCCGTGCGGCAGTCCAGACCCGTGCAGCGGTCCAGACGGTTGAAGATTTGCACAGCGCACCGGCCACTACCACTGTCCCGGAAAACTTTGCGCCCCTCTTCACCGCGCGGGTGGGGGTACGGTCCAGCACTGCCGAGGCCGGGGGGAATCCCTTCGCCGTGATTGAGGGTTTTGTGCCCCTGGCCCAAAGTCGGGGGCGGGATCTCCTGTTCATGGAAGGTCGCCAATTCTATGACCTCGCCGAAGGGACAGCAGGCCGCAATTTCCTGCTGGGTTACCGCAGCTATGACCGCAAGAGCGATCGCGTCTGGGGCGGCTATCTCGCCTATGATAATCGCGACACGGGCAACAGCCTGTTTGATCAAGTGGGCGTGGGTCTCGAAAGTATTGGGAAAAACTGGGATCTGCGGGTCAATGGTTATTTACCGATCGGCAATACCCGCGATCAGGTCCTCGAAGTCTACGCCAGTGGCGGCCAGTTTCAAGGCAATGCCCTGCTGGTGGAGCGGGCACGGGTGTTTGAGTCGGCCCTCGGTGGCTTTGATGCCGAAGTGGGTGCGCCCCTAGCCCGGTGGGATGCGGGTCAACTCAAGGGCTATGCCGGGGTGTACTATCTTGGTGGCAGCGGCAGCGGCGATACGGTGGGCCTGCGGGGACGGCTGCAAGCGCAGATTAATGACCTCACCGCCGTGGGCTTGACCCTGGAGCAGGATGATCTGTTTGACACGCGGGCGATCGTGAATGTGGGCCTTACGTTCCGGCAAACACCCAAGGGCCGGAGCGATCGCAACCTCGAAATCTCTCCAGTCATTGCCAGCCTGGGGAGTCGGGTGCAGCGCAGTAGCAGCATTGCCGTCAATAGCGATATT
>NZ_JBRCAD010000035.1:0-25335 GCF_053493415.1 Trichothermofontia sp.
TGCGTCAAGATCCCCAAACCGCCGTTGTAGCTGCCGCTGCACCAAAGCCCTCTCCCGCTGTAACCCCTGTTGTAGTCCCTGTTGTAGCCCTTGGCTCAGGATGTCTTGATAGATCACGGATTCCTTCACAATCTCCTCCCGCAAGATTTGCTGAATGACGGCCTTCTCCAATACTAAACCGGCCAAAATGGCGGTGGCGGCGGTGACGTTACGCTGGACGATGGGATCGGAAAACGTGTCGATCCGTTGGGCAATTTGGTGTAGGGTCTGCGGCCTGTCGGGACTGCGGCACAGAATCGCCAGGGGTAACAAGCCGGGAAACGGTAGCAGGTCGTCGGGATCGCCTTCCCAAAGGCGGATCACCTCAAACTCGCTGCGCAGACCGGGAATTTCAAAAACCGTTTGCTGAACCAATGGGGAACGGGTGGGTTTGAGGTAGATCACGATTTGGCGCATGGATTTGTCCGGAAAGCGGCGATAGCCCCGGAGGCGATACTCGGCCATACGGTAGGGAATATTGGGCTTAGGACCGGTTTGGAATTCCAGGTGCAGCACCTGTTGTGCCGCCATAAGCAAAATCAGGGCATCCGCCCGCATGGGTTCCACCAACAATTCCGATGGACTTAGTTGGGTCAGGCCGATCGCCTCCCCTAGTAACCATTGAGCAAAGTCTTGGCTATAGGTTTCAACTAAGAATTTGCAAACGTTGTCATACATAGGCTGATGCTGCCATAAGGGACAATCGCCCAACGGATCACTCAGATCTCAACGATCGGGGGTCGCCGACGCTGTTTTGTGATCTTAATCAATGAAAAAACGTGATCTGTGCGGAGGTGAGTTAGGGAAGTCCTGTGGACTATGCAATTTTTCGTCTTGCTAGTTGTCTGGGGTGCTGTGATAGCCTATACTGTACCGTCGAACTCCGATTCAAGGTTGTTTTCCCAAGGTTGTTGTTTGTAGTTACGAGGAGCGTCCTATTCCTGAGCCACTCACCCTAACCGTCAGTCTGAGAGGCACCCGTGAAGTTAAGGAAGGTTACCAACTGTTCCGCCTGACCGGGTTATTAGACGCCTTTTCTGAACCAGCCTTTCGCAAGGTCTTTAATAAATGTCTGGAAGAGGGGCCGATTCACTTGGTTCTCGATCTATCCCAGATCGACTTTGTGGATAGTTCCGGCTTAGGCGCCCTGGTGCAACTGTTTAAGAAAGCCCAGAGCCTCAATGGCAGCCTGCAAATTATTGCGAATCCGCGTGTTACCCAAACGATGAAGCTGGTTCGCCTGGATAAATACCTAATCCTGCAACCGTCGATCGACGCGGCGATCGCGGGCATCAGTCAATCTTAAGCATCAGTCAATCTTAAGATTTAACTCTAGCCGCTACCTAGCTCTGAACAATGGTGCGATGATGAGAGTGTGGGCCTGTGGACGCCTGTGACACGAACAAATGCCGATGATCACGAGGGCGTAGATACAGCGAATCCGATAGCTGACGGTGCTCCCAGGTTGGAGGCATCACTGATGTCTTGGGGACAAGGTCACTATCCTAGTGCATCCGTAGCCCGCCCACAGGTCGAGCAACTGTCGCCAGCTGCCCTTGCCTATCTAGGGGATGCGGTTTATGAACTGTATATTCGCCGCGCCTACCTACTCCCTGCCAAGCGCATTCAGGATTACCATCAAGCTGTTGTGCACCAGGTGCGGGCCGAAACCCAGGCTCAACACCTGCAGCAGTTGGAGGCTCAGCTCACGGAGGCGGAAAAGACGATCGTGAGAAGGGGGCGTAATGCAACCGGCAAGCGATCCCGTCCCATTGCTCCCGAAATTTATCAACAAGCAACGGGCTTTGAGGCGTTGATCGGTTACCTTTATCTGACCAACCCCCAACGCCTTGGTCACCTGCTGTCACGGTTGCCCCTAGGGCCAAGCCGCCATTAGCATTATCCCGCCGCCTCTCCCGATCTTGACAGTGCCATGACTAGCGAGGTAACCGAGCTGGCGTCGGCACCGCCGGGATGAACCCCAGGGATAAGGTCCCTTGATTACCGGTTGCTGGCGACGATTCACCCCCCATCTCACTATCCACGATCCACTTCCCTATCCCCTGAAACCAGTATGGCGACCCCTAAGCGTACTCCTCGACCCGCCTCTAAACCTAGCCGCCCCACCCGCCCGCGATCGGAAGCGGGGAGCAGTCGTCCGCGCCGTCGCACGGGGGATGCGCGGAGTGATGCCTTTGGGCAGCGGCCAGCTCACCCCAAACGGCGTCAGGGACGGGGCAATCATCCCGATCGTAGCCGTGAGTCAGCCAGTGATCGTCCACAGCGCGATCGCCCCATTATCCGGAGCGGAGCCGCCCAGCCCGCCCCCGTTCGCAAGCAGATACCGATTCCTGAATCTCTAGCTGCACCTGAAACCCTGGCGATCGCAGCCACGGCTGCCCTACCCCCTCCCACCGATCGGCGGAACAACACAAATGGGAACGAAGAGACCGATGGGAACGAGCCAAATGGGAACGATACGGATCTCATCTACGGACGCCATCCGGTGTTGGCCGCGTTGGCGGAGGGGCGAACCCTGAATCGGGTCTGGATTACGCCTCGTCTGCGCTACGATCCCCGCTTCCACAGCTTGCTACAACAGGCCAAAGCCGACGGGGCGATCGTGGATGAAGTGGAGCCACAACGGCTACATTATTTAACGGCGGGCGCGAACCATCAGGGGGTGGCGGCCCAAGTGGCCCCCTATGCCTATCTAGAGTTAGATGTCCTCATCACCCAGGCGAAAGCCGCCTCAGAGCAACCCGTATTGGTGGCGGTCGATAGCCTCACGGACCCGCATAACTTGGGGGCCATTATCCGGACAGCGGAAGCACTGGGTGCCCAGGGATTGGTGCTGCCACAACGGCGATCGGTGGGAATCACCTCAGCCGTGGTGAAGGTTGCCGCAGGGGCGTTGGAAACTTTCCCAGTGGCGCGGGTCGTGAACTTGAGCCGTGCCTTGGAAACCCTCAAAGCGTCTGGATTTTGG
Source organism: Trichothermofontia sp. (assembly GCF_053493415.1). Classification (NCBI taxonomy): domain Bacteria; kingdom Bacillati; phylum Cyanobacteriota; class Cyanophyceae; order Leptolyngbyales; family Trichocoleusaceae; genus Trichothermofontia; species Trichothermofontia sp. The sequence goes on from NZ_JBRCAD010000035.1 coordinate 3,029, forward strand.
ATTTATGGAACGTCTGCCACCGCCAGCCGCGCTCTGCACACGGTATCGCTCACCGGACCGATCGTCCTAGTGATTGGTTCCGAGTCCAATGGGCTGAGTTTACAAACCCAGCGGTACTGTGATGAGCTGGTCTCGATCCCGCTGCAAGGAAAGATCCCCAGCCTGAATGCCGCGATCGCTGCCGCCATGACCCTTTACGAAACCTATCGCCAACGGTGGGCCAACACCCATCAACTACACCAATTTAAACTCACCGGAACTGAGAAAACGGTAATATCTGGAAAAGAAATGTAACAAGAAGACATGAGTCGGTACCATTCGCCAACCGGCTAGGGTAACCGCCTCGAACTGGCTTTATATATCCCTCCTCCTGGTTCCTGGTCTACTCCGACAACCCTCCACAAACCTAGCAACGCTTATGAATAATCTTCTGGTTAATCTCCTTCAGGCAGTTGGCCTCGCCTGGTGGATTGAGATCACAACGGAATTTCCGCGTTGTACCTACTACTTTGGTCCCTTCACCCATGAAGAGGAAGCCCGTGCGGAAAAGCGGGGCTATATCGAGGATTTGGAGCAGGAAGGGGCACACGGCATTGTCGTGACCATCAAGCGTTGCAAGCCCGATGACTTAACCATTTGTGAGGATGAGGAAGAGACAAACCGCCGTGATCCTTCCTGCCTCTTAAGCGCTTAACGTTTGATCAAGCAGGCAATTCAGTCGCTTCTCGTCACCACAGTGGCGGGGGTGGGTGGGCAAAAACCCGTCACCAGCCCCCACCCTCGCAGTTATGTTGGGGTTGCCACGAAGTCGGTGCCAAGGCCCATTATCTCTGCCGTCACCTCGCCTCTACGGTATATGACTAGTGAGCTGGCTAATCGTCCCGAAACTGGTGTTGAATTAACCAGCGATCGAGATCGGCAAGAACCTGATCAGGAATTTCCCACGGGAAGAGATGGGCGGTGTCCTCATAGAGGTGCCAGGTGGCTTGGGGCAGGGCTTGGGCCGTGGCATGGCTGGCAGCAGCAGTGATGTGGCGATCGTGGCGAGCCGCCATCACCAGACAAGGACAGGTAATTCGGGCCAGATCCGCTTGACGATCGTAGCCTTGGCGGAGGGCTGTCTGGAGCGCCTGGTTGGCGAAACGGGAGGTGCGTAGGTAAGCCGGGGTGCCCACCTGAGCGAGATAGCGGTAAGCTTGGGGCGTATGTTGCCGTAATAGGTAACGGTAGAGCGATCGCTGGCCAAAGGTTTGGATATTCCATTGCCAGCCCGGTTTGAGGAGATTAAGCAGCGAAGCGATCGCCGTATAGACCTGATCGGCTCCGGTCACGGCTGGGTGATTGCCCCGTGGGCAGGCGGCTGAGGCAATCAGAATCAGTCCCCGCACGCGATCGGGTACCCGCAGGGCCAACTCCAGGGCCAGAATCCCCCCCAGGGACCAACCCAGGACCAGGGACGCTTCCCCCTGTTGGGCCAGCAACACTTCGAGATCGGCAAGGTGATCAGTCATCGCAAAGGGGTGTCGGGTTTGGCTGTGACCATAGCCCCGGAGATCGGGCGCGATCGTGCGGAAGTGTGGGGCCAGGTGGTGGGTAAACACCCCCATACTGGCAGCAGAGCCAGGATGACCATGTAAACACAGGATCGGTGGGCCTGCCCCTTGCGCCACCACCGCTAACGGCGTCTTCACGGATTGGCTTGCTCCTGGATCTGGAGAACCACCCGCTCACCAAACTCTGGGTCCAGGTGGGTCAGGTTTAGAAGCTGAAGGTACTCGGAGGGCATTAACCCTGCCTGACGGATGAGGGCTTGGGCTTGGGCCTCAATTTCCTGTTGTACCCGCAGGGATTCCAACTCACTGTCTGCCCCCTGGAGATCGGCCTGCCGTTGATCAATCAGGGCAACAACCTGTAGATAGGCCTGAATGAACTGATTCACCTTTTCCGCCGAAATGTCATCACTGTCAATCCCCGTCGAGAGATTCGGATTGGGCGGGGTAACGGTCGCGGCGGCGGGGGCGCTCTCCGGTTGGAGAACCTGGGGTTGGGCGAAGGCCAAGGCTGGCGTCATGCCGGTGGTGATGGGAAGCAGTCCGACTAGGCTCATCAGTATGGCAAAACTGCCGACCAGCAGTTTGCGCAGGCTTTGTCTGCCGCGATCGGGAAGTCTGAGAAAACAGGGCGGTTGACGCCAGAACGGTTTAGATTGCATAGATGCCACGAACGACCACAAACACACAGCTTCCCGTTCGGAGACGGGTTAAAAAGAGTCAACGTAAAACAACTTTACAACAAGTGTGAATTTTCATCGCGATCGCGATCCTGAAGCTTCAATTTGCGATAAGTTAACCGTAGAAGCTAAAAGCTTCAGATGTAGAAAACGATCGATTCACGAATAAGAAGGAGGTCTATTTATCGATTTCCGCGTGAATGTGTCTCGTTGGTCTCGTTTAACAGTAGCAGCACTCACCTTGATTGCGCGTCATTATTCCTCGTCCTAAAAACTGGAAGCTTTGGTACTGATTGTGACAATCGTTTTTCAATGAGTCCAACTTCACCTAGTCTCAGCAATAAGGGGAATTTGCATCGCGATCGGTCGGGTGCTGTTGCTGCATTATATAGCTATTGTCATTAATCATTGTAATTGACCGATATTGGCAGTCACGACCTTCAGGGTATTGCGGGGTAGGCAGTCGGGAGATCGCTCCCATTCCCATTTAGGTTGGCGCAGCGATCGCGATTGCAATTTTCCCGCACGTATGTCCTTGTTCACTGTAGGCATGGGCAGCAACCAGATCGGCTAGGGCATAGGTGCGATCGACAATTGTCCGTATTTGCCCCGCCTCAATCCAAGTGGTTAAGGATTGTAAGTCCTGGCCATTCGGTTGCTCAGCCATCAGGATAGCCCGCTTGCCAGGTAAAAGGTGAGTAGCAACACTGGTGAGGAGGGGGCCGAGTCCGGGTATGCCAGGTAAGGGGGCCACATAAACACCCTGGGGCTTCAACAAATGGCGACTGCGGCTAAAGGGAAGGCGGCTGACCGTGTCAAACAGGAGATCGTAGCGATCGCTGAGTTGGGTAACGTCTTGTTGGGTATAGTCAATGACGCGATCGGCCCCCAAATCTGCCACGAGGTCCAGGTGACGGCGACTGCATACCGCTGTGACGGTTGCGCCCAAGACTTTGGCAATCTGGACTGCAAAACTGCCAACGCCCCCCGCAGCACCGTTAATCAACACGGAGTGTCCTGCCTGTAAGCGCCCATGATCCCGCAAGGCTTGTAGGGCAGTTTGTCCTGCCAGGGGAACCGTTGCCGCCGCCAGCAGGGATATGTTCTGGGGTTTGGGAGCCAGCAGGGTGGGAGCAATTGCGACCCATTCCGCATAGGCTCCCCGCTGCCAGATCCCGGTTTGCCCATAGACCGCATCCCCCGGCTGAAACTGGGTAACCTGATGCCCCACGGCGGTCACAATACCCGCAAGGTCACACCCTAACCGTAGGGGAAAGCGGCAGCCCGTGAGGAGCCGCATAGCCCCCGATCGTACCTTCCAATCGACGGGATTGACACTGCTGGCATGGACCCGAACCAAAACCTGATCCGGCTGCGGTTGAGGTTGCTCAAGCTCGACCTGTTCTAGCACCGAGGGTGGGCCATAGCGGTTAATGACGATCGCGTACATGATTGAACCTAGATTCGGTATACCCGCCCCTCAATTGTAGGGTAGCTCAGTTTTGAGCACCGTGGTGTCAGGGCTTTTCCGCCGTGACCACCCCAAAAATGCCGGTGGGTTCCGGATAAACGCGCAAGTTGCGGAAGCCAGCCGCCTCAGCCCACTGCCGGGTTTGTTCCCAGGGGCGCAAGCGCATGGCCCACAATTCCCCGGTATGCGCGGGTAAGGTCCGGGCGATTAATTCCACCTGGGGATGGTGCGGCTGGATCGTGAAAATGAGCGTACCCGGGCTGGCCATCCGGCGATAGAGTTGGTGGAAATGCTGTTGAATCAGGGCATCATCTGGCAAAATTTCATGTAACCCGGAAACCACGACAACATTAGGCGGCGGTTGAACGCGATCGAGATCGGCATCACTAAAGGCATCGGCCTGTTCCACGATTACACGCAAACCCAATTGGGTAGCCAGTTCACGGGTTTTAGCCACATTTTCAGGCTTATAATCTCGCAAGATAGCGGTTATCCTACCCGGTGGAAAGTGCTGTAGAACCTCCAAATCATAGCGACCACCGCCGCAAGCAACATCGAGCAAAACACAGGGAATGTTCTGGTGTTGGTACGTGCCTAAAACATGATAGAGAATGCGCTGGAGTAATTGGCCACGTAGGCGAATACCCTGCCAACCCTGGGTATTGAGATAGACACGATCGACGACTTTACCGATAGGGGTAATGCCCTGCGGTTGGTTGCGATAGACATACTCCAGCATGACACCGGAATCAAAGCCATAGCGAAACCCCAAGCGAATACCATTCGACAGTTGTCCCACGGTTTTCAAACCCAGCCGCAGTGAATGGTAGTACCAACTTTTGGGATGCCAAAAGGGTAATGACTTGCGGAGGGACTCATAGGTAGGAGTCACTTGGCTGATGGTAGCTTGATTGATTAGAGTCGGGCTGATTGGAGTTGGGCTAGTTACAGATGGGTTGTGCATATTAACCTCTGGAGAGTTGCGAGTATCTATTGATTTTGGGTTACTTGAGGACTGATTTTTCATAATCATCTCTACAAGGTTATGAATGGCAAAGATCTGAGTACTTGGCGCTTCCTTGAAAAATTAGATCCTGATCATTTAACGACGAAAGTTGTCACTACTAATCTAAAGATACTAGTCAAATAGTCAGGACATTCTTGTTCAGGTTGCAGTTTTAATCACAATTTCTCCTTCCTTAAACCGACTGCTGAGCTAGGGCATAGATGCGATCGCTGAGACGATCGAGAAATGCTTGTTTAGGGCCGTTCCAGTATAGGGGTTCGCCAATATAGACGTGACAGAGAAAGGGAACGAGGAGGGGATCACCCTTGGGGAGAGCTTTGCCAAGGCCCTGGAGATAAATCGGAATAATGGGGACATCGGGATGTTGTTTAGCTAGGTGGGCAATCCCACTTTTGAATTCGCTACTTTTTTCAGGTTCACCTCGACTGCCTTCGGGATAGAGAATCAAAATATTCTGTTGTTCGAGCGCAACCTGGCAGGTTTTGAGAAAAGCACGTTGACTGGCTAGTTGTTGACGTGTCTCTGATGGGGTACGGGTGACCGGAATAATCTCAAAAAGATGGCGAGCCATCCAGGCAAGGCAGCGATTTTGTTTGAGGAAATACTGCTCATCTGCAAGGGGGCGCACCTGGGAGAGTTTAGCGATGGGGAACAGGGACATGAGCACACAAGTATCGAGATGACTATTGTGATTGGCAACGAGAATCGCAGGACCATCACGGGGTAGACGATCGCGGTTCTGAATCTGCAACCCTAAGATCCAATAGACTAGGGGCCGCACGATACAGAGAAAGAAGAGGGTTTTGAGGAGGGGGTAACTGGTCCGATTCATAGCCACTGCCCTGGGTAGTAAAAGTAAGCGGTGAAATGGAAGAAGAGAGGAGCCGTGTAGGTTAAGCTATCAATGCGATCTAAAATGCCCCCGTGACCGGGTAGGAGGGTGCCACTGTCTTTAATCCCTAGGTCCCGTTTCAAAGCGGAAACAGTAACATCGCCAATGAAACCCGTGAGACTAATCAATAAACCAAGGCAGGCGGCATGGAGCAGACTGAACGGGGTTAGCCAGGGCGCTAGGACGATCGCGAGGCCCGTTGTGGTTAACAGGCCACCACAGAACCCTTCCACGGTTTTTCCAGGACTGACTTTAGGGATGATGGCATGACGCCCTAGGCACTTACCAAACACATATTGGGCAATATCATTGACCTCTGTTAATGTGGCTAAATAAAGCAGCAAGCCAACCCCCCCGATCGTTGCACCGATAGATGTCGATTCGGTTGGCGCTAGACGTAATAAATAGGACAAGTGACTAATCGTATAAACCGTTAACATCAATCCCCATTGTAGGGTTCCGATCGCGCGTAAAAAACCTTGGGTTTCACCAATGAGGACCATACGCATGGGTAGAAATAAAAACATATAGATCGGGATAAAAATTAGAAACATGCCATACCAGCCAATCAATACCCAAAAATACTGGAGGGCAATGGCAAAATAGGCCCAAATAAGGACATGGCGATCGGCCTGACGGGTGGGGATCAGAGAAAGGTATTCCCGGAGAGCCAGAAAGCTGAACAAGGCAAAGAGAATGAGTGAAGTCGTGCGGTTAAGGATGAGGGTCAGGGTGAAGACTGGAATAATCAGCCACCACGATCGCATCCGATCTTTCAATTCTGTAAAATCCTGATGGGGTCGAGAGGCTGCAAGGCTATAGACCACTAAAGTTGCTAACACCAATAGTCCATAAATGCCTGCCAAGGTGAAGAGGACAGGCGGGGGAAGAGTTACGAACATGGGGGGACCTCCTGGAGAATGACCCGAACGCGATTCACGATCGTCCAGACTTGCAGACCGACGACCCCTAACCAAACCCCCGTTAGCCACCCCGATGGTTGGAGGCCCAGCCCCAACCCCAGGGCAACCAGGGCAAAGACTAAGGCCCGATCGCTTTTGCCCATTGGACCGGCATAACTGCGCTGCTGCACCATTGCCCAGGCTAGAACCCCCACCATTTCAGTGATGATCGCCAACACCACGATCGTGACAATCCACGGGGCCGCAATTCCTGGGATCAGGCCAAAGGGTAAATACAGCACGGCGTCGGCCAGCACATCCCCCAGTTCATTCAGCACACAACCCAGGGGCGTCGTTTGGTGATACTCACGGGCCAACAGGCCATCGATCGCATTCAGCGCCATGCGTATCGCCAACACAATGGGCAAGGCTAATAAAAGGCTAGAGGATTGGGGGAAATAGGCAAGCGCGAGTCCAGTCATACTGGCCAGTCCCAGGGCCGCGATCGTGATTTGGTTCGGGGAAATCGGCCACTGGGCCAACAGGTCTACCAGGGGACGCAGGAACCGTTGAAAAGCGGGTTTAATCTGATAAAGCGTCAACATAAGCTAAGTTAGGAACTCCAATATCCACGATTGAATATCCACGATTTTAGGAAGGTAATTTTGACCGTACCTAGAGCACTGTGACACTGCTTAAACTGATCCACCCACCACCAATGAGTAACTACAGAACCCATCCGTCCTGTCAAGCAAACCTATTGCTTTATGTATGGGTATGTTTTTGGGTATTCGTGTGTCTAGCGGGCTTGAGATTTGGCTTCCTAGCTGCCAATACTTACCCCCATCATGCAAACGCTAGCGGTGTATTGAAAATGAGGGTATGTCGGCCTTAAGAAGTTAGACGAAGTTGGGCGAAGTTTTGGCATCATTGGGCAGGATATAGTGGAGAGGAAGGAGCAAAACCCCATGCCCAAACTTGACCCGTTACTCCCAGAATGGCTAGCGGAACAGATCCACCAGTGGTTGCCCCTGCCCCTATATCAGCAATACCTGACCCTCCTGATGTCCAGGATCGGGATGACCCGGCGGCGAGCAGAGTGTTTTTTGCGCCTCTGGTTGTATGTTTGCCTCAAGGATCACCAACTGCGCCAGGTGACTGTAGATCCACCGTTTACTGCTTTAACCGTGCCCGATGGTTGGGTAGCCTGTAGTTGCCGGGAAGCCGCCGCCCTGTTCTATGGCGATCGTGATCGGGGGAGCGATCGGGCAGCGGGCCTGATGTTAGACAAGCTAGTAGCCCTGGGGCTAATTCGGCGATATTTTGATGGCAATTCAACCCAAATTGCTGTGCAGCCCCTACCCGAACTGCTAGTGCCAGCCCAACCAACCACAACCGCGGTCGTTCGGCCAGATGCCTTTGATTTACGCAGTGATGCGGTCCCGATCGCCAATCTATTAGCGAGTAACTACAACTGGTTAAATGCCAATACAGATGCCATCCCCTATCGTATTGCCAATATTCTGCGGGATTGGGCCAGTCAATACAGTACAGGAATGCGAGTTCTGCGCCGTTGTGATAACCAAAATCCGGTGGGGTTTTATGTGTTGTATCCTACCCAACGTGAATCGGAAATCAAATTTTTCAATCCACCCAGTCATGGCCTCCATTTAAGCCGGGTAACTGAGGTTGATCCCTTTCGGCTAGCAACCCCAGGCGACCTCACCTGTCGATCCGTGTTTGTCCGCAGTTGGATGATTGAGCCAGCCTATCAGCAACAGGCCCAAGCGCCATTCCTACAAGATGCTCAGCAAACCCTACGGCAAATGCGCGTGGATTTCCCCAACCTGTGGGATATGTATACCCTGATCATTCATCCCAGCTATGAGCAACTAGGGCATCTGTTGGGCTTTCAGAAAACCAGTACGGACCCGAAGCTGGCGGTTTACTGGATGTACCAAGCGGTCGATCGCTTCCTCGCCCTAGATATCGCCCAAACTGCTTCCCCTCACCCTAACGCTTAGGAGCCGGGGGTTGAGGTTGGTCACACTCATTAGGACATTGCAAAGGCTTTAATTAACAAGGGGCTTAAGCCTCTTGTCCTAACCTGAATGACGATGGCTATAAACTTTAGTCCTTCCCGGCTAGAACCAGCACGACGAATGTTACATCATTAACGTTGCATCAGGCATAGTGTGCTGCCCTCGGTTTTTCCCGTGTCACTTATCCAGCCGCCGCGTGTTCCAACACTTGCCGCCAGTACTGACAGGCCGTATAGGCCAGGGTGACAACCCCAGTTACGATCGCCCGTTCGTCTACCTCAAACTGGGGATGGTGCAAGGGATGGTTGGGCCGATCAGGATAGCCCACCCCCAGGCGAAACATTGTGCCGGGAGCATGTTCCAGGAATAGGGCAAAATCCTCTGCCCCCAGGGATGGCTCTAACAATAGCTGAACCGGGTCCGGTCCCCAGGCATCCTTGGCCGCCGACTCCAACAACTGGGTTAACATCGGATCATTTTGTACGGAGGGTACCCCCCGTCGATAATTCAACTCGTAGCGGGCACCATAGGATTGGCACACACTGGCCACAATCTGCTCGATCCAGGTGGGCAACTGGGCATGGGTTTCCGGATGGAGCGATCGCACCGTCCCCACCATTTTCACCTCATCCGCAATCACATTAGGTGCCCGCCCACCGCTAATTTTGCCAATGGTTAACACGACGGGGCGCAACGGGTTTTGGGTGCGGCTAATCGCCTGCTGCAAATTGGTAATGACCTGGGAGGCAATCCAAATGGCATCGATCGCCTCATGGGGACGGGCACCATGCCCCGACTCGCCAATAATCGTCAACTCCAAATCATCTGCCGCTGCGGTTAAGGCCCCATAGCGAATCCCGATCGTGCCGACGCGCATACTGGGAAACACATGCAAGGCCAGGATGGCCGCCACCGACTGCATCACGCCATCGGCGATCATCCAGCCTGCCCCCTGGGCGATCTCCTCCGCTGGTTGGAACAAAAAGCGCACCGCCCCCTGAAACTCATCGCCCAAACCCGCCAATACCATTGCCGTACCCAGGCCCACTGTTGTGTGAACATCGTGACCGCAGGCGTGCATCACCCCCGCTTGGCGCGAACTAAATTCCAAGCCCGTATGCTCCGTAATCGGTAGAGCATCCATATCTGTCCGGATGGCTAACCACTGGGGGGGGGCCTCTCCCCGTTTAAGTTCCCCCACAACTCCGGTTTTCCCGACGGCTTCGCGCACATGGAGACCGCAGGAGGACAATACCCCGGCCACATAGGCGGCAGTTTGGTACTCCTGCCCACTCAGCTCCGGGTGGCTGTGGAGATGGCGACGAATTTCGATCAGACGGGGCGCAAAGTCTTCAGCAAGGGCTTTGATTTGGTTCAACACAGGGCTACCCAGAAAGGCGATCACGGGCCAAAAACAACCTTACAGTTGTTCACAGCCTTATTTTAATCATGGGCCATCAGGGGGCGTGTGGTCAGACCCTCACACTGGGCTGCGATCAGCAATTTTCCCCCAGTCACAGGGATCAATAGCAGATCAATGCAAAAGGTGGGCTGTCCAACAACCCACCTCGTAAGTCTGATTCAATCGGAACCGGCATGGCCCGATCGCCGCTAGCCTAACGCTTCAGGATTTCCTCACCCCGGCGGTACAGTTCACGGGCATAGTCCGTCCAAACGCCTTGGCCCCAATAGCGGAAGCAACTCGTCTGCACTAACAGGTTGTAGAGCAGCGCCTCCTGATAATCAGGACTCTGGGTAACGGCTGGATCTTTCGCCACCAGGGGATCATACTTCCGGTGGAACATCGCACTTAATTGATTCATGGGTTCCAGGACATTCTCATACCCCTTCACCCAACTCAAGTCATTGGTCCAGGAAGCTCCGTCCATGTGGAAGGAGTGATCGGTTGCTTGTAACTCCGCGATCGCCTTGGCAACGGCTTCAGGAGTGGCGCGATCGGGGTTAACCCGCTGCCAGATTTTGTGTTGCCCCACTGCTTGACACACGGGATAATCCTCTGGCTTCACACCCTTGGCTTCCAGGAGTTCAATATATTCCGTCCCGTTGAGACCCACGACACCAGTTGCCCCCCGGCCATTATCCTTCGTCTCGTACCAAGGGCTGTGGAAGTTGCGGGCAAACTCGTTCATCATCACACCGCCGTTTTCGCCATCGGCGATCTGAGTAACACAGGAGGGCACCTCATGGCTGCCCACTTGCTGCCGCCCGCGTCCCTTGGCCTCGTGGTAGGGCTGCATTTGAGCGACCAATTTGGTGTCGGACCCCTGGGTTTTAATCAGAACCGTGATGCTCATCTCCTCACCCTTGGAGTTACGCGTCACGAGACGATTCGGGACATATTTATCCTCATGGCGGGGGCCAGAGCCATCCAGACGCTCGATCGAGTGTTCTTGCACCATCAGCCAGCGATAGCCACATTCCTTCAGCGCTTTGATGTATTCATAGAGCGTGTCAGGATGGTTGGGGAGATGCATTTCTGGTGGCGAGAACCCCTTGACTCGACGGAGGTTATCCTGGCCAAAAATCGCCGCAAAATGATGTTGCCATGCCAGCATGTGCAATTTAATGTCGGGAATTGGCGTCGAGGGGACAACGGCGTGACTCCACATCGTCCCTAACCATTCCACGTAGGGGTGATAGGTGATATCACAGGTAATGCGTTTGAGGTTGTTGAGGATGTCATCCCGTCCCATTTGTTGGAGTCCCCAGAGCAAATTGCCGGAGTAGTCCAACATGATGCGGGGATTCCCACCGTTATGGACAATTTCGGGGATAAAGTCCCCCATCCGGCTATAGCACCAGGCAAAGGTACCGGCGTTGTGATTATCGCCTTCCCCCTGGTGTTCAAACATATATTGCAGGTTACAAATCACCTCACCATGCGCTCCGGCTGGAATCGACGGTTGGTGCATGTGCAAGGCACAGGCAAACGCTGCCGTGACCTGATCCAGATTAATGTTGGAGTAGGGAGCAAAAATCGGATCATTATGCTGCACAAGGGCTTGGATATCCGCTTCCCAACCACAAATATTGGGGCGTCCAAACCGCATGGCGTCTAAATTGAGCCGATTTCCAGAAGGAGCAGTCGCAATCATAAAAGATTCCTCGATCGTCGTTGAGCAGGCACTCCTCGCCACATCTCAATGAAACTACGGTCAAATAATAGCCCACTCGCTTCGGGCAATTGGTTTACACTTCAATAAGTAATATCAAGGACATGGCAAGTTTTTACATTAAACGCAATAAAAATCTAGATTTCGCTACAATCTCAAGCTGAATGTTACCCTCACCGCCTCCTTTCTACCCTAGGAGGGATGCCAGGATCGCTCAACACCCTTTTGGGCGCAAGCCATGCCTTAGGTGATGGGTTGACGGTGTTTACCGTTGTTCAATGTAGCCGTTCTATGTAGCCGCTATCCCTTCCAGATTGAATGGGGTTCAATATTGTGGATAGCTTCTCTGGATCGCTTATCAGGAAACCTCGACTAATGGAGCCAGACAGCGGAGCCGCCCGCCTCAACTCCTTATGATTGTGGGGATATAGTTACACAAAGGGGGATTTTGCGAGGTGTCTTTAAGTTTTAAGTGTTTTGGGGATGAAAATAGTGATAAATCTCTTGGGCAAGGCGCGGGCCAATACCGGGAACTTCTGCTAATTGGCTTGGGCTAGCCTCGCGAATATAGTCGATCGAGCGAAAATGGGCCAACAATTGTTTTTGGCGATAAAACCCCAGGCCGGGAATGTCATCCAGGCGCGATCGGCGCAGGCGATCGCTACGTTGCTGGCGATGGAAACTCACGGCAAATCGGTGGGCTTCGTCCCGTAACCGCCGCAGGAGTTGTACTCCTGGTTGATCGGGCTGTGTCGCCAGGGGTAAGGATTCTCCGGGTAAGAAAATTTCCTCCCGTTGCTTGGCTAAACTCACCACCCGCAGGTCACCCAGCAAATTCAATTCCCGCAGGACAGTCACCACCGCCGAGAGTTGTCCCTTGCCCCCATCAATCATCACCAAATCCGGTAAATCTGCCAGACCTCCGAGGTTTTGGAAACCTCGGAGGTCTGGCTGGGTGCCATACTTACGAAAGCGTCGCCGGATCACCTCCGCGAGGCTCGCAAAATCATCGGAATGGCCAGCCTTGACGTGGGGATTTTGAATCTTGTAATGGCGATAGTGTTGCTTAGCGGGTAGCCCATTGATAAAGACGACCTGGGAGGCAACAGCATCTGATCCCTGAATATGGGAAATGTCATACCCTTCGATGCGGTGAGGTAAGCTGGGCAGGTCAAGGATTTCGGCTAGGTCTTGGAGGGCTTGCAGAGTGCGATCGTGGGTCTTTTGGGTGCGTTCCAATTCATAGGCGGCGTTGCGTTCCACCATCTCGATCAGTTCGGCCTTGGTTTGCCGTTGGGGGGCAACGATCGTGACTTTGCGTCCTTTGATCTCACTGAGGTAGGTCGCTAGCATCTCGGTTTCTGGGAGTTCGTGCTGGACCAGGATTTCAGCGGGAATTTCGACCGGATCAACGGTTTGGTAGTGTTCTTCTAGCACCCGTTGCAGGATCATCCCGGCTTCTGGGGGCGTCACTAGGGTTGGGTTGATATCGTCTGGCGGGGTTGGGTCGGGCGAGACAGACGAGACGCCTATCCCACAAGAGGCGGTTTCTGGCTGGGTAACGCTAACGGGAGCCGCCGGGATTTCAGCAACAAAGCCCAAGCGTCCGACTAGGCGTCCGGCTCGAATTTGGAAGAGTTGGATGCAGGCATACTCCCCATTGGTGGCAAGGGCGATCGCGTCGCGGGAGACGGTATCGTCGGGCAGAGCCACCTTTTGCTCGGCATTGAGGGATTTCAGGGCCGTGATCTGATCCCGCAGTTTAGCGGCAAGTTCAAAATTGAGGGCTTCAGCGGCCTGCTCCATTTGCTGGGTCAGGTTATCGACTAATTCTGACGATCGCCCCTGGAACACCATCGCCACCTTGTGTACCGTTTTACGATACGCTTCTGGGGAAATTAACCGCTGGCAAACGCCCGGACAGCGCCCAATATCGTAGTTCAAACAGGGTCGATCCTTAAATAGGGGTTGGGGCCGTTGCCGCAGGGGGAAAATTCGTTTAACCAAATGGAGGGTACTACGCAGGGTGTGGGTGTCCACATAGGGGCCGTAGTAGCGATCGCGGGCGTGCGCCAAGCGCCGCTTGCGGGTAATAAAGATCCGGGGATAATCCTCAGACCAGGTAATACATAAATAGGGGTACTTTTTATCATCTTTTAACAGCACATTGAAGTGGGGTTGGTGCTGCTTGACCAGATTGGCTTCCAGTGCGAGGGCCTCGGCTTCAGTGTCGGTGACAATAAACTCAATCTCGACGATCTGGCGGACCATTAACTCGATCCGAGGCGAGTGGCGTTGACCTTCCCGGAAATAGGACCGGACCCGTGTGCGTAGTTTTTTGGACTTGCCAATATAAAGGATGCGATCGTCGCGATCGCGCATGAGGTACACACCGGGTTCCGCCGGAATCTCCCGAAGGCGTGCCTCTAAACGGGTCGGATCTTGGATGAGAACCGTTGCGGGCGGCATCTTGCCCTGGCCGCCTTGCGGTTGTTGGGGGCTGTGCCCGATCGCCTCAGTTCGGTGGAGGTCTTGGGCTGGAAGATGATTGGGGTCACGGGGCATTTGCTTGCTAGCTAGGGAAATGCGTTTAGGATGCGATCGCTCTTCAATTGGGGGTCATACAGTTGTTTCCTCTCCAATGAAGTACTGTCAAGCCTTGCGAACAAGGGGCTTAAGCCCCTTGCCTGTACCTCACCGAGTATGGCAGTGCTGTCAGGAGAATCCCCCCCGTCTCTAAAACCGACAAGGTCTAAAACCAACAAGAGATGGACAATCGTGACCGTCAGGTTGCTAGCGGCTAGAGGTCGCATACCGGTGGGGGACTGCATCCTTGACTGGCTGGCCATCGAACCATAATCCATTGATCCGTCGTTTGGAACTGGGGGAGAATGCGGTGCGACCGTGCAACATCCGCGTGTTATCAAAAATCAAAATCTGCCCCGGTTGTAGATGCCACTGGAATTGATTAGCGCGATCGGCCAGGAATTGCTTAATGCGTTCAAAGACGGGTTGGGCATGGGGTTTAACACTGATTTTGGCAACAGTATCTGAGCGGAAAGCGATTTTTAATCGCCCATGACGATCGTGCCAGAAAATAGCCCGTTGTGCTGATTGGTTATCCCGTTGGATGTGAAAAACATCCGGTTCAAATAGATATTGTAGCCCTATCGGATCAACCTGAAGGAGATACTCATAAAGGTCATAACCATCGACTAGACAACTTAAACCACCCGTGATCGCAGCAATTTCACATTGCATCGCCATCACGGCAGGGGGAACTGTTTCAAAGGCTCCGTCTGTATGCAGCGCTAAGTGATCACACTGAGTATTCGCATAATCCGGATAGTCGGGCAATAGAGTGATCGGTAAAATCCCCAGCTCATCTGATTGGTTGTGGGAGATAATCTTGCCAAAATATTGCGCTAATTGGACAAAGTCCTGTTTTAAGTGTGGAGTCGGTTCACAGTTGAGAATGACGAAGCCAAACTGCTCAAAGCGGGTCATCATCTCGATTGCTTGGGAGGGGGTCAGGGCGCTGACCGAAGGGGACTGTAAGTAATATCGATCGTCATCACGAATCACCATAACGGGCTACTCCTAGTCAATGCAGTCAATACATGGAATTTCAATTGCTCCTATCCTAACAACTGTCTTACAGGATTGGGGAAGACCACTCGGTGGCGGTCACGGGTAGGTATTGATCACTGGCGCAGGATTTTTGATTTTTCATCGGCATCAATGACCCGATCGGCTAGGAATTGGGCAATCAACTGATGGCAGGCGGCGAGGATTTGGGGATCTTCCTGTTGCATTTTTTCAAGGACTGCATGGGAGAGGCAATAGATACGACAGGGACTATCGGTGATTGCAGTCGCTGGATGGGGCGTCTGGCTATAGAAGCCAACTTCACCCAGGACAGTGCCTTCCCCAAAGGTACCAATTCGTTCGGTTTGACCATCCGGTAACTCACGAATCAGCGAAACTTGACCTGACTCAATAAAATACAGGGCATCGGGAATATCACCTTGTTTAAATAGGCAATAATCCGCTTGAGTTTGAGAGCGCTTCATATAGGAGACAAATTTTGAGACCCGTTCTGGAACCGGGAAAAATTGCTCCAATTGAATCGAGAGGGGCATAAAGCGTTTGCGACGAAAGGTCGTTAATTTCAGAATTTGGTTCTCGCACCACTCAACCCCCCGATCGAGATCAGGGAAAACCATGACGCGATCGGTCCGGCTTGTCTCGGCAACCTGGGGTTCTGGTGGGGTGGCCGATCGTTTCGTGATCCCTGTGCTTAAATCTAGATTTGCCTTCGGTTCCTCAGCACTGCCTTCTGGCTCGCTGACGCTGACTAATTCTTCCGAATCAATAATTTTTGACTCATATAAGCGGGCCGCGATCGGAGGCGTCAAACTGGTAAAGATGACAGTTGTCGCAGACTTATAGGCTAATTGCTTGATTTTAAGAAAACTGACGGCAGCAGATGAGTCCAGGCCACCCACGAGAAAGAAATCCAGAATCAGAAACTTTAAGCTGGTTTGTGTGGTATCTTCCAACCGATCGCGGATATACTCTAGCAAACTATTGGCGGTTCCAAAAAAGATATAACCCTGAAGCCGAATGATACAGATTTCATCACCATGTTCCTTGAGTAATTTTTTCTGATGAAAGGAGCGCTCAAAATTACTTTTATAAATATTGCCTGAGAAAACATTTTTAATCACGCGCAGATTACTATAATTGACCACAAACAGGAGACAGGCAACTAATAAACCAAGACCCACCCCTTCTAACAGTCCTAAACGAGCGATCGTTAACAGCATGATCAACACAAGAACATAGTCTAGATGCGATAGCCGAAACCATGCCTGATAGACCCATTCAATGAGTAGAGAAATACCCAGATAAAAAAGCAAACCGCCGAAGAGGAACTTGGGTAAATAGTTGAGAACGGTTGTGCCAAACAAAAGAAATAGAGCACAGAAGAGCGCGGCCACCAGCCCCGAACTGCGATCGCGGCCTCCCGCTGCATAGTTCAGTAAACTACGGCTAATGGAAAAATGTCCAACAATACCACCACACAGTCCCGTCATCACATTGGCAATACCGGCTGTTTCCAACTCCTGATCGAGGTCAACATCAGTTTGGGTTGCCATCTCCAACCCCGTGGCATTCAGCAGAATGGTAATGGGGACGATCGCAAGCAAAGTAATCAAACTTTGAAACTGCAGCCCTAAGGTAGACCAATCGGCATTAAATAACAGGGAGAGTTGGGGCAAGTGGTGCATGCCCCCAGCGGTGAGGCTTGAGAAGAGCAGGCCGTAGTCCCTCGCCAGATCAAAAGAGGTGTTGGTTAGGGCAAGGCCAATATAGAAGAACCCCAGCGCTGTTAGGAGGATAGCCGGAAAGGTCAGAAAATGTTTAACCCGATAGAGGACAATCTGGAGACTAATCCCCAGGAACACCCCTGGTAGCCAAAGTAGGAGGATAGTTGGTTGCCAAAAATCGACAAAATTGGACAGCCGTAACGGCATATTTGTCATCACCGTGAACGAACCTTGGGCAAATAGCCAACCTAATCCGGCTAAAAAGCCGCCAACCACGGGATAGGGAATAAACCGAATAAAGCGCCCTAGTTGGAGTCGCCCCAACATCCAGAGGAAGAGGCCCGTACAGGTGGTCGTCAGAATAATCGTTAACCAAATGGTTGGGAATAATAAGCTGGCTTCCTGTGCCGTCAAGTTCTGGGCGATCGTGGCGACAATGACGGCTAAAATCGCTGCGGCATTGGAGTCGGGTCCTGAAATAATAAAGGGCAGTGAACTGCGCACAGCCACGATCGCTCCCGTCAGGGAAGCCGTAATCAGGGTAGAGGTGATGCCAAAGGGGAGGAATTGCGACAACTCACCCGGAAAAATCAGGGCCGCATAGGAAAGGCTATAGGTAATATTCACCAAGCCCGAAATCAAACCCGCGCAGAGGTTCGAGAAAAAAGTCGTGAGGGACAGTTTTAGCACGGTTCACTCACCGGAAAGTTCACAACATGCCAACGCTAGGCATCATACCGCTTCCCCAGCAAAGCTGCTGACCATCCGCCTAGACCTTGCCGAAGTAAGCCCGATAGACAGCCAAGGCGATCGGGGCAGCGGTTGCCCCCCCATACCCCCCATTCTCCACGACCACAGCCACAGCCAGTTCCGGGTTACTGGCTGGACCAAAGCCCACAAAGACGGCATTTGATCTCTGGCCACCCGGCACTTCCGCTGTCCCTGTTTTCCCCCCCGTCAAGGGGATTGAACCATCGTTGAGGCGGCGAGCTGTCCCTTTCCGCACGGTGTCAATCAGCCCTTCACGAATGACGGCAATAACTTCAGGCGCGATCGCCGTTTTTAAGGGTTGGCATTCCGATTGCTGGGTTTGAGCGGTCAATAGGTGAGGCTGTACCCGGGCACCACCGTTCGCGATCGTCGCCACCATCACCGCCAATTCCAACGGGGTGACAAGCACTAACCCTTGCCCGATCGACATACTGACCGTGTCCCCAGCATACCAGGGTTCTCCGTAGAGGCTTTCCTTCTCCGCTGGCGTGGGGATGGAACCCGAACTTCCGCCATCAAGGCCCAAGCGTGTCAGGCTGGTGGTCCCAATCCCCAATTCGCGGCTCCATTTAGCAATCTGTTCCGGCCCCGCTGCCATCCCAACTCGGTAAAAAAAGGTATTACTGCTATAGGCAAGGGCATCACGAAAGCCAATTGTGCCATAACCGCCACTATGCTCCCAAAACTGAATTCCCCCAACGGTAATAAAGGAACTGGTTCCCACCAGGGACTGGGGTGAAAACTTACCCGACATCATCCCAGCAACCGACGTGACAATTTTGAAGGTACTGCCGGGGGGATAGCCTTGTAGTGCCCGGTTGAGGAGGGGTTCATCGGCAGATTGCAAAGACTGCCACTGGGCCGCCGTCATACGCTTCGTGAAAAGGTTGGGATCAAAGCTAGGGGAACTAGCTAATACCCGCACAGCTCCTGTCCGGGCATCCAGGGCAACCACAGCCCCCCGTCGGCCCCCTAGGGCTTGTTCAGCGGCGCGTTGCATCTTCAGATCCAGCGTTAGGTGTAGGGGGGCACCGCCTTGGGGGGGATCGATCCCCAACACTCGCAATTCCTTACCCTTGGCATTGACCTCAATCAGACGATTCCCCCATTTCCCCGCCAAGTGTGCATTGGCCGAGCGCTCGATCCCCATCTGGCCCACAATCATCCCCATTGGGTATTCCGGATGCGCGCGCAGATCGGCGGCGTTCGCTTCGCCAATGTAACCCAGGACATGGGCAGCAACGGTACGGTGTGGGTAATTCCGGGTAGATTCTGCCTGAACTTCTACCCCCGGTAAGGTTTCGGCGTATTCTGCCAAACTGACAAATTGCGCAGGTTTCAGATCCCGCGTGATCCGAATGGGCATGGCTGATTGATATCCCACTTCAGAAAGCTTTTCCAGGATTTCTACCGTAGGAATAGATAGGATTTTCCCCAAACGAAAGGCGATCGCTTGCCATTGTTCGGGTGACTGGGCACGGGGCCATAAATAAACAGCCCGTGATAACCGATTAGTCGCTAAATATTCTTGCTGACGATCCACAATGAGACCGCGATCGGCAGGGACGGGGATCAATCGAATTCGGTTCTCCTCGGCCTGATTGCGAAAGGTATTCCCCTGGACAATTTGTAATTGCCATAGACGAAATCCGGCGACTGACAATAGAGTCGTAACCAGCATCATGAGCAGGGCAGCCTGATAGGTGCGCTCTGGTAATGAGACTGTTGTGCGGGCTTTAGATGCAATTGAAAATTCGCCAGCCATACCTGGAAACCTGACAATAAGGAGGGTAAAACTTGAGGAATTAAAAAAGGGAATTAAGGCGGAAGTCAGTTACTAGCCTCTCGAATTTTCCGACTAACCCTGACGCAGATCCGGATACTTTACATTGCTCAGCCCAAAGGCTGCTGGCTGCTCCTGGAAAACCAACCATTCTCAAGCTTCCTAGTACCGGAATCCCTGAGATCCCACACGGACCGGGAAAGCCCTTGCTGATCTCCTGCCAGTGATGCTGCGAGTGCCGATCGTCAATCGCGACATCATCAAGATCATCGCATCACCTCAAGAGTGAGCAGTTAAACCCGCCACCCTCAAGAGTGGCCCTGTCTATTGGCTAGTGTAGCCGACTTGCCTCGGTGAGCAGGGTGAGTTTTATATTAAGTTTTGCCACGGTGCTTCCCGCCAATTCCAGCCTAGCTTCGACCTCCACACGACTGCGGGGGGGTGAACTTGTAACTTGGTAAATACGACCCAGTGGGGGGCACTAATACCCCTCATCCTCCTCATTCCAATCCCGTGCCCGACGCGGCGACTGGGCTAACTTACGACTCACTTCCACAAACGCATCCCGCTGTACATAGGGATAGTCACTCACCCAAAGATCATGACTAGGGATATAAATATCCGAAATCTTTGCCACTCGACTCAAATCTGGGCGCCCCGATAACACCAACATTTCCGCTATTTGACCGGGTCGAATCACTTTATGGGCGCGCTTCAGGGGCACCTGCGATCGTGCCCGGAAACCCGTTTCATCGCCCACTTCAAGGTTCAGGCGTCGTTCTCGGTTTTCGACAATTACTAATTCGCCCTTATTGTTGACTGTTTCTTCCTTACCAATTAACTCCTCCGTCACAAATACGTCTAGTACCTCCCCCTGCCAAAAGCCGCAGTAGGGCAACTTACGATATTCCGCATTGCGACGGTAGGCCGCATAGACCGGTGCCCACAGCCAGTAGAAGCCAATAATGGCCCCGATCGTAAACGGGAGAATACTTGCTGTTACCTGTTCACTCAAAAAAATGCGTCCCAAGACAATCATCAAACCGCCCACGACAGAAATGAGCAGGCGACGCAGTAAATCCGGTACCTTGCCCCAGCAATAGACATACTGTGCCCCCGTGGCTAAAAGGGGAATCAGGTTCTCAAAGGTTTTACGCGTCAGCGGGATCAGCATGGTTGCCGTAGCCAGAAAGAACGCTGTTGGCTCTAGAGAATTTTCTCAAGGCCATAGACTAACGATTTTAGGGGCAGTACCTTGCGAATGGCTAGTAAGACACCAGGCATAAAGCATGTGCGATCGGTCGTATCATGGCGCAGGGTATAAATTTGCCCCGGTGCACCAAAAATTACCTCTTGGTGGGCAATTAATCCCGGCAGGCGCACACTATGGATACGAATCCCCTCCGCCGCCAGACTGCCCCTCGCCCCTGGCAGTTTCTCGGTTTCCGTCACGATCGCCTGGTTATAGGTCCTACCCAGTTCTGCCAACAGTTGCGCCGTCTGAATCGCCGTCCCACTGGGGGCATCCGCTTTCTGATTATGATGAAGCTCAATAATTTCGACATGGTCAAAATACTGGCTGGCCTGGGCCGCTGCCTGTTGCAGCAGGATCATACCGATCGAAAAATTAGGCGCAACCACACAGCCAATACTGGCCTTTTCCGCAAACTCGGCTAATTCTTGCAATTGGGCTACGCTCAGGCCCGTCGTCCCCACCACAGGCCGTACTCCATAGGCAATGGCCGATCGCACATGCTCATAGACCGCGTCCGGATGGGTAAAATCCACCAACACTGCTGGCTGTTTTTCCTGCGCCGCCAACACCAGCATCCCTTGTAGATCGTTGGTCAATGGCACCTCCAGGGGACCGATCCCAGCCAAGATCCCCACATCCTCACCCAGCACATCCGCCCGATGTTCGATCGCGCCAAACAGCGTCATATCCTCAGCGTGGGCCACCGCCTTGACCACTTCACGGCCCATCTTGCCAGCGGCACCAGCGATTACTACAGGAATTGGAGAGGCATTCGTCATGGAACCCTGCTTGGATTATCTCGTTAGTCTTCCAGAATAGATCAATTGTTGAACCTTATTTTTTAAATTTTTAAAATCCAACACTTCAGGCGGTTTCTGAGGGCACCTTGAAAAATACAAAGCTTGCACTCGTAGGCAACGCAATCTTGTCGGTTAGAGCAATACAAATGCCCATCCCATATTATCGAGGTGCCCTTGACAGTCAGTGAGAGAATACAGGTTTCAGCCCTTTTTCACGGCAGTTAAACCAACAAGAAATGGGCACTGGTTGCAGCGATTGCCTAGAAAATTGCCCGGACTATTGTTCACATCTTATTTCTCCCAATGGATAAAGCTTTTTCAACTTAGTGAAAGACAGAAGATTGAAAAATATTATACATCCCTTACCTCTCTAATGAAGGCCTGTCAAGCCTTGTGAACCAGGGGCTTAAGCCCCTGGTCTGTACCTCGCCAGACATGGAAGTGCTGTATCAATTGGCCAAGGAATAGATTTAAAAGCGCAAAGGGGGAGTTTTGCCAAAGCAAAGCTCCCCCTTTGCGAGTATTAAGCTGGCGATGAGCTATTTTTGCAGGAGGCGACCCTCCAACTATCTTCGCCGCAGGAGCGTTTCACCACCGAGTTCGGGATGGATTCGGTGTGGGACCACTCCGCCATAATCACCAGCAAGCCTGGGATGAGTGTGTACAG